>DASSKL010000052.1 GCA_035690485.1 Mycobacteriales bacterium
GACCACGACATCAAGACAGAACGGCGCATCGCCGAACGCGACGACTGAATTTTCCTGGCGGGGCAGGCGTTGTTGCATGGTTGATCGCGATGTCCGAGACGTGGTCGCGCACCAGTACGGCGCCACGACGGCCCGGCTGGATATGGCAGCTTCCGCATCACGAAGGACGCAGGACTGCTCCACGCCCAGTTGGGCCGTCAGCCTTCTTGAGTCCACAGATGGCGAACTCGTCCTGGACCGCCGTCGGCGCGGGCGGCATGCTGACCGGCGTGAACGCCGCGACGTGGACCCTGATCGGTTTGCTGGGCACCAGCACCTTCGCAGCCATCGGCGTCCTCGCTGCGGCTCTGTTCTCGCAGATCTCTCGCGTCGACGGGTTGGGTGACAAGCTGGACCGAGTGCGCGACGAGCTGCTCGGCCGCATCGACACCACCCGAGTGGAGCTGCGCGACGAGCTCACTACGCGCATGGACGCGGGACATGCCGACCTCGGGCGCCGCATCGACGCGCTCGAGCACCGCATCGCGGAACACCTGGCGCACCATGCCGCCTAGGGTCAGTCGGCGACGTCGCGGGCGCTGACGATCTTGTCGGGCCTCAGCCGCACCAGAAGCTCACCCGGCACGGCATTGCGTGCGCCGTACTCCCCCGCACGGTCCTCGCCCATGTAGCGGCCGCCGAGCCGCGCCGCCCATCGACGGAGCTCGTCGCTGTCTTCGCTCATGGCGACCGAACCTTCGATGGTGACGAAGGAGTATGGCGGGCGGTCGTCCTGCACGACGAGCGTGGCCCGCGGGTCCGCGCGCAGGTTACGGCCCTTGACGGTCTCCGCACCGGTCGTGAAGACCAGGTCGTCGCCGTCGGCGTCCCACCAGACCGGGGCTGCGTGCGGCCGCCCGTCGGGGCGGACCGTCGCAAGGACGCCGGGGCGCGGAGCCTTCAAGAACTCGCGCAGCTCTTCGCGGCTCATGCGGTGATAGGGCACGGCTCGACCCTACGAGGCGCGGAGAGACCCGGCCGCCCCCTCGGCCTGAGGAGTTGTCCACAGCTGCGTATCGCGTGTCGTTTCTGTCGGTACGCCGGACCACAATGATGCTCGAACACCAGTTCGATTCATCCGGATGGAGATTGCCTCATGGGCTGGCAGGCGACGCTCGACGACGCGCTCGGGCAGTGCCGAGCGGTCGACGTGACCGCGCTGCCCGACGTGGCGCTCCTGGCCGAGCTGGACGGGTTGCTGGCCGCCCGTGACGTCCTGGACGGGCTGATCGCCCGCCGGCTGGAGGTCGCCGACGTCCGGCAGGCGACCGTGGCCGAGTGCGGGCTGACCACGACGATGTGGCTGCGTTCGCACGCCCGGCTGTCGGCGCACGAGGCCCGGCAACGGATGTTCGTCGCCCGATCGTTGGCCCACAGCGCGGTGCTGGCCGAGACGGTCGACGCCGGCCAGGTCACCCAGGCCAGCGCCCGGATCATCGCCTCCACGCTGCGTCAGCTCGACCCGGACGACCGAGAGGCCGGTGCGGGCATCCTGGTCGAGCTGGCCGCTCAGGCGCCACCGGAGCAGGTCGGTGTGGCCGCCCGCCACCTGCTGCACGCCACTGCCGCCGCCGAGACCCGGGAGACCGCCGAGCAGCGTCGCCTCGCCGGCCGCTACCTGACCATCGACGCCACCTACGACGGCATGTACGCCGTGACCGGCATGCTGCCCCCCGACACCGGCGAAGCCCTTGCCGCGGCGGTCGGCGCGCTCGCCCAACCCGCCGGCGGAAACGACGAGCGCAGCGCCGGGCAGCGCCGCGCTGATGCCCTCGGCCAGGTCGCCCGGCACCTGCTCGCCTGCGACGGGCTGCCCGACAACGGCGGCGAACGCCCCCAACTCGTCCTCACTCTGAACTACGCCGACCTGAGCGACGCCCTGACCGGCAGCGGCCACGCCGCCACGCCCGGCGACACCGACCTCACCGACCGACGCAACGCGAGCGGCCTGCCCGCCAGCGTCCTGCGCCGGCTCGCCTGTGACGCAGCAGTCATCCCCGCCGTCCTCGGCGCCGCCGGCGAAGTCCTCGACATCGGCCGAGCCACCCGCACCTGGCCCACCGCCATCCGCCGCGCCGCCCGGCTACGCGACCGCGGCTGCACCTTCCCCGGCTGCGCCGCCGGCCTCGACCAGTGCGACCTGCACCACCTCGTCTTCTGGGCCGACGGCGGGACGACATCGCTCACCAATGCCGCCCACCTGTGCGCCTTCCACCACTGGCTCATCCACGACAAACACTGGACCGCCAGGCGCACCCGCGACGGCACCCTGCTCTTCACCAGACCCGACGGCACCACGGTCCACGACCCGGCACTCGCCCGCGCCGGTTGACACCGCGCCGCCCCTGCGGGCCAGCCCCCCCACCGGCGCGTCAGAGCAGGAACGAGAACAGCGGTGAGCCGGCCGGCACCTGCTCGATCTGCAGCGGGCTTGCGGCCATGCGCGCGAGCAGCGCGGTCAGGTCGCCGGCCCGTTGCAGCTCGATGCCGACGAGAGCGGGGCCGGTCTCCCGGTTGTTCTTCTTCACGTACTCGAAGACCACGATGTCCTCGCCCTGGGCGAGTACCTCGTCGAGGAAGTGCCGCAGAGCGCCGGGCTCCTGCGGGAAGGTGACGAGGAAGTAGTGGCGCAGGCCTTCGTGTAGCAGCGAGCGCTCGACCACCTCGGCATAGCGGCTCACGTCGTTGTTGCCGCCGGAGACCACGCAGGCAACCGGGCCACGCAGCACGTCAAGGAGACCGAGCCGCACCGCCGCGCTGGCCAGCGCACCGGCGGGCTCGGCGATGATGCCCTCGGACTGGTAGAGCTCGAGCATCTCCGTGCAGACCGCGCCCTCCGGCACTGCGACGACCGCGTCGACGAGTTGGCGAACCAGGGGGAACGTGTGATCACCGACGCGGCCGACCGCAGCCCCGTCGACGAACGTGTCCACGGCGGCCAGTGTCGTCGGCGCACCGTAGGCCAGTGCGGCCGCCATGCTCGCCGCGCCCGCTGGCTCCACGCCGACGATCCGCGTGTCGGGGCAGCGGCGTCTCAACCACAGCGCCATGCCGGCGATCAGGCCGCCCCCACCCACCGGCACGACGACCGTGTCGAGGCGGTCGGCCTGGTCGGCGAGCTCGACCGCCACCGTGCCCTGACCGACGATGGTGCGCGGATCGTCGAACGGATGCACCCGCACCGCACCGGTGCGAGCGCTGTCCTCGAAGGCGGCGGCACTTGCTTCGTCATAGGAGCTGCCGACCACGACCTGCTCGACCCACTCGCCGCCGATCGCGGCGATTCGCTCCCGCTTCTGCCGCGGGGTGTTCGCCGGCAGGAAGACCCGCCCCCGGATACCGAGCTCCCGGCAGCTGAACGCGACACCCTGCGCGTGGTTGCCCGCGCTGGCGCAGACGATGCCCCGCTCCCGCTCCTCCGGCGAAAGGGACGAGATCAACGTGTAGGCGCCGCGCACCTTGTAGGAGCGGGTGAGCTGGGTGTCCTCCCGTTTGAGCAGCACGGGTGCCCCGGCGGCGACTGACAGCCGCTCGCTCTCGTCGAGCGGCGTACGCCGGACCACAGGGCTCAGCAACGCAGCCGCATCGGCTACCGCCTCGGCACTCGGCGGGGCCACGCGCTGCTTCGACACGACGGGGATGCTACGGACGTCAGCCGAGGCGCACGGCGCCGTCGGGGAGCGTCACGCCGGTCCAGACTCGAGCGCCGTCACGCAGCTGGTTGCCCGCACCGACATGGGCGTCGTCGCCGACCACGACGTCTTCGAGGATGCAGCCGTCACCGATCACTGCACCGCGGCCGACGATGGTGCCGGCCAGTCGCGCGTCGCGGCCGACCGACGCGCCGTCGAACAGCACCGCGCCGTCGAGCACAGCACCACTTCCGACGCGGCAGCCGCGGCCCACCGTGGTCCCTCCGACCAGCGCCGCGTCGTCGGCGATCTCGGCGCCGTCGAGCACCAGGGATTCGCCGTGCACTCCGGTGAGGGCGGACGACGCCACCCGACCGAGGACCAGGTCGCGGCAGCCGGCGACGAAGGCTGCGGGGGTACCCAGGTCGAGCCAGTAGGCAGTGTCGACATGGCCCACCACCACCGCACCGCCGTCGAGCAGCGCAGGGAACGTCTCGCGCTCGACCGAGACGACTCGGCCGGCGGGGATCGTGTCGATGACCGAACGGCGGAAGACGTAGCAGCCGGCGTTGACGAGGTTGGTCACCGGCTGGGGCGACTTCTCGTAGAAGGCAACCACTCGACCGTCGGCGTCGAGCGGGACGCAGCCGAACGCCCGCGCATCCGCCACCTCGACGAGGTGCAGTGTCACGGCCGCTTCGATCTCGGCGTGCCGCCGCAGCTGGGCGCGGATGTCATGACCCGACAGCACGTCGCCGTTGAAGATGAGCACCGGGGCGTCGGGGCCGCCGCGCAACCGGTCCGCCACGTTGCGGATTCCACCGCCGGTGCCGAGCGGTTCCTCCTCGGTCACGTAGTCCAGGTCCAGGCCCAGCGCCGACCCGTCGCCGTACTCCTCGCGAAAGACCTCGGCGCGGTACGACGTCGACAGCACGATGTGATCCGCGCCGGCGTCACGCGCCTTCACGAGCAAGTGGGTGAGGAACGGCACCCCGGCGACGGGCAGCATGGGCTTGGGGCTCGTGAGGGTCAGCGGTCGCAGCCGGGTGCCCTGACCCCCGACGAGAACGATGGCGTCCACTCAGATCCGCCCGTGGAAAGGCCCGGCGAGCGGCAGGGAAGGCGGCGGCAGGGAAGGCGGCGGCGACTCCACTCAGGACCCTCGCTTCGGCTCGGCCAGGATCGTGCCCGACCGGGTGGGGGTGGCGCCGTGACGGACGCGGCGTACGGCGACGGCGAGCAGCAGACGGCCGAGCAGGCCCGCGGCGAGCAGCGCCCGCAGCGGCGCCCAGCGCGGTCCGGGGTACTCCTGCGCGAGGTAGCGGTAGGCGCTGCGGTGGTGGGCGACCTGCATGCGCAGCGGTTCGCGGCTGGTGGCGTGACCGCCGGTGTGACGGACGACGGCGGCAGGCACGTGCACGCGTTCCCAGCCGGCCGCGTCGAGCCGGCGGCACAGGTCGAGATCCTCGAAGTACATGAAGTAGGCCGGGTCGAAACCCCCGACCGCCTCGAAGGCCTCCCGCCGCAGCAGCATGCAGGAGCCCGACAGCCAACCGGTCGGCCCCTCGGTCGGGACGCCTCGCTCGCGGCGGTAGTCGCGGGTCCAGGGGTTCGTGGGCCACCACCAGCCGAGCAGCGCATGGCCGATGCCGCGTCCGAGGGACGGGAACGCCCGGGCCGACGGGTAGAGGTCACCTTCCGGCGTCAGGATCGCCGGGCCGACCGCACCGGCGCGGGGCCACCGGGCCCCGGCCTCGAGCAGCAGGTCGAGCGACCCGGGGGCCCATTCGACGTCGGGGTTGACGACGACAAGCCAGTCGCCCGAGGCGCCGGACGCACCGGCGTTGGCGGCCGCGCCGTAACCGGCGTTGGAGGCGAGCCGCAGCAGGCGCACGTCGGCACGGGCGGCCGCGGCCCGTTCGGGCGCCTCGTCGGTGGAGCCGTTGTCGGCCAGCACCACCTCGACCGGCCAGGACGTCGCTGTCGACAACGAGTCGAGGAACGTCGTCAGGCTCTCGCCCGGCGAGTAGGTCACCACGACCACGCGCACGGGCACCCGCGCGCCCTGCCGCGCGGCGGAGGCTGCGGTCACTCCCCCGCGGCCCGCGCGTAGCTGGCCAGGTGCGCCTCGGCGCTCGCCTCCCAGGTGAACTCCCCGGCGCGGGTGAGCCCGGCCCGGGCGAGGGACTCCCGGCGGGCCGGGTCGTCGATCAGCGCGGCCAGCGAGCGGCCGATCGACTCGGGGTCGGGCTCGGTGTAGGCCACCGCGTCGCCGCCGACCTCCGGCAGGGACAGCCGGTGGGTGGTCAGCACGGCAGCGCCGGACGCCATCGCCTCGAGTACGGGCAGGCCGAAGCCCTCGCCGTGGCTCGGGTAGGCGACGACCAGCGCTCCGCCGAGGAAGCCGGGCAGGTCGTCGAAGCGCAGGTAGCCCGGGCGCAGGACGCGCAGGTGGCTCGGCACCTCGGTGACGGCGGCGTCAACCTCGTCGTCCCACCCGGTGCCGCCGGCGAGCACGAGCGCGGGCGGGTTGTCGCGGTCCTGCACCGCCTGCACCCAGCCGCGGATGAGGTTCGGGACGTTCTTGCGCGGCTCGAGCATGCCGAGGAACGCGACGTAGGGCACGCCCTGCAGCCCGAGGCGGGCGGCGATGCGGTGCTTCTGCTCCTCGCTCGGCACGTGGAAGGTCGCCGTGTCGACACCGTGGTAGGCGACGTCGATGCAGGTCGGGTCGGCGTCGAGCAACCGGACGAGCTCGTCGCGGGTCGCCTTCGACGGCACGATCACCCGGGTGGCGCGTCGCAGCGCCGTGCGGGTGGCCGAGCGGAAGAACGTCCCCTTGACGGCCGTGTGCACCTCGGGCTGGGTGAAGAACGTCGCGTCGTGGATCGTCACCACGACCGGGCGCCCGGCGCGAAGCGGCAGCGTGTAGTGCGGCGAGTGCACGACCTGCGCGCCGACCTGGTCGGCGACGAGCGGGAGGCCGGTCTGCTCCCAGGCCAGCCGGGCCGGCCGGTGGCTGATCGCCGCTGGTCCCGGGACGACGGTGGCGTGCGGGGCCATCCGGGTGTAGCGCTCGGCATCGGCACGCTGGCAGGCGACGGCGATGTCGGCCTGCGCGGCGCCGAGTGCGGCGATGAGCCCGTCGACGTAGCGGCCGACTCCCCCGCGGTCTGCGGGCACTGCCGTTGCGTCGACGAGCACGCGGGGCGCCACGGGCGCACTCCTCCTCGGAACTTCGAAAGGACCGCCTGCAGCGTACGCCGATCAGGCGCCGAGTCGGCGGTAGTGCGACCAGAGCGTTTCCGCGGCGCGGGCCCATGAAAACTGCCGCGCCCGAACCCGTCCTGCGGCGACGAGGCGGGTGCGCTGCGCCTCGTCGCCGGTCACGGCCGCCAGGGCGCTCGTCAGCGCCGCGACGTCGCCCACGGGCACCACGGCCGCCGCACCCCCGGCGACCTCCACCAGGGCGGGCGCATCGGAGACGACGACCGGCGTGCCGAGTGCCATTCCTTCCAGCACGGGCAGCCCGAATCCCTCGGCGCGCGACGGTACGACGAGGGCGCTCGCGCGACCCAGAACGACCGCGAGATCCGCGTCACCCAGGCGCCCGGTCAGCAGCAGCCGGTCCGCCGGCAACCCGGCGGCCGCAGCGGCTGCGGGCAGGTCGACGCCGCCCCACCCGGGCTGGCCGGCGACCACGAGCGGGAGGCGCGGCGCTTCCGGCGCGGCCATCGCCGCGACGAGCACATCCAGTCCCTTGCGTGGTTCGAGGGTCGCGAGGCTCGCGACGTAGCGCGGAGGCAGGCCGAGGCGGCGGGCCCTTGCGTCGGCGTCGGGCGGCACGGCGAGCTCGGGCGCAACGCCCTCGCCGACGACCTCGATGCGACCGGCCAGGTCGAGGATGGGCTCGAGCTCGCGGCGTACGGCATCGGTCGGGACGACGACCAGGTCCGCCTCAGCCGCGGCGCGCGCGGCCATCCGGCGGTGGAAGCGCACCCCTCGCGGCGTCAACGTCTCCGGGTGGGTCCACGGCACGGCGTCGTGGATGGTGACGACGAGCGGCCGCCCGCGCCGCGGCGGCAGGAGCAGCGTCGGCGCGTGCACGACGTCGGCCTCGCGGGGCGCCGGCCCGATGCCCCGTTCCCACGCGGCGATCAGCGGGCGCCGCGGCAGGGGCAACCGGCGCGGCCCGCGGACGCCCGGCACGCGGGCGGCGGAGACATCCGCGTGCCACGCGGTCCAGGCGCTGACCGAGTCGGCATCGGCGACCGCGAGGGCCCGCGCCAGCTCGCGCGAGTAGCGCCCGGTGCCTCCCGGCACCGGGGCCAGGCACTGCTCCAGGACCAGCGCGACGCGCACTAGGAGGAGGCGAAGCGGCTGGTCGCTACGCCCTGCTCGATGGCCAGCTCCAGCGTGCGGGCCAGGAACACCGCCATCTCGTCACGGGGCAGGCTGGTGTCCGGCTGGTAGGTACGCGGCCCGCTCGGCTGCGTCTGACCCTGCACCACGCCGACGGCGGCGAGCGCGTTGATGTCGGCGTCGAACGGCGGCCCGTCGTCCTGGAAGTAGTCGTTCGAGGACGCGGGTACCTGGTAGCCGGCGAACGCGAGGGTCCGCCGCAGGAACGACGCCATCTCACCGCGCAGCACCGGCGCCCCCGGGTCGAAGTGCTGGGCGTCCTGCTTGCCCTGGCTGATGCCGGCGGCCGCGATCGCGCAGATCGCGTTCTGCTCGTCCTGCGGCAACGTCGAGATGTCTACGAACTGGCAGGGCGCCTGGCCCGGCGGCCGGCCCTTCGAGGTGGCAGCCAGCAGGTTCGACAGGAACATCGCCATCTCGCGACGCAGGACGGTCTCGCCGGGGGCGTACTGCGTCGCGGTGCGGCCCTGGGTGACTCCGTAGGCAGCGATGCAGTTGATCGCGGCCGCGAACGCGTCACCGGAGGTGTCGGTGAAGCCGGCGTTCGGCGTGCTGCTCGGGGGGCAGGCCTTGCTCGTGTAGTCGGGCGCGGCGGCGGGAGCCGGCGCGACCACGGTGAACCACGAGCTGCGGATCGGGTTGCTCCCGCCGGGGTTCGCGGCGCGGATGCCGTCGCCGGTCGTCGTCACCGAGGTCGGCTGGCCCTGCGCGTCAACGCCCTCGAGCCGAACCGACGTGACCCGGCCGCCCCAGTCGCCGTTGCCGTCGCGGGACACGATGACCATGCGCTGCACGGTGCCGACCTGCGGGAACTTCGCCTGCAGCTGCGCGGCGCTCAGCGTGGCGGTCCAGTCGTGGTACGGCGAGTCGATGGCGTCCCACGGGTCCTGCTCGGCGATCAGGTAGGGCTGGCTGCCGGCGACGGTCCACCCCCCGTTGGACGAGCTGAACTGCGCGAAGATGACCTGGCCGTTGTAGGTGCGCACGATGCCCGCGGTCGCGGCGATGGCGTCGTTGGTGCTCTGCGACTCGAGCTGCGTGGTGGTGCCGCCGGCCGGGGTGACGCTGGCGCCGCCGTAGACCTGGCAGAAGGTGCTGTCGCAGATGTCCCAGGGGCTGCCGCCGTTGTTGACGTGCTCGTAGGTCGAGTAGGAGCGCGCCGCCACGGCCTGTGCCTGCAGCGCCGCCGCCGGCCACCACGCGGGCGACTCGCGCGGCACGACGTCCTGCAGGTAGTTCTCGATCGGCAGCGCGTTGACCCGCATGAACGTCGTGGCGCCGGTGGAGTCGACCTCGAGCGTGCCGTGGTAGCTGCGCACGGTGCCGTCGCGGTAGTACATCGACAGGTCACCGGTGGCGGCGAACCGCAGGGGGCCGGTCAGCACGGTCTTGCCGCCGATGGGCACGGTCGTCCAGGCGCCGTTCTTGTGCATGTACGCCGTGAGGCCCTTGCCGCCGGGGTCGGCGTTGATGCCGTAGCGGTCGGCCGCCGGGTCGCTGAGCGCGACCGACGTGCCGGTTGCCAGGTCGGTGACGGTCAGGCCGGCGGCCGGCAGCACCTCGAGGTCGCACTTCACACTCGGCGTGGTCGACGCCGCGTCGCACTGGTAACGCCGGTCGGGGTTGCTGGTCTGGCCGGGCTGGTAGCCCTCTGCGCCGAGCTCGGTCAGCGCAACCCGGATGGTCGGGTTGCCCTGCTGCGTGGCGGTCGTGCCCGGGTAGTAGAAGTCGAGGATCTTCGTCGCGCTGACCCCCTGCTTCGCCGCGCCCTCGGCTCCCCATTGCGAGAGTCCCCGCCCGTGCCCCCAGCCGTGGCCCTGCAGCTGCAGCACCCCGGAGGCCGGGATCGGGTAGGTCTCGTCAGCCAGCGCGGGTGAGGCGGGCAGGGCGACGGCCCCGGCGACGAGCAGGCTGCCGAGCGCGAGCACGGCGGGCGGGCGTAGACGCATGAACGTTCTCCGAGCGAGGGGGGTCGGATCACGGTAACCGGCGGGTGGTGGTTCCTCCCGGTTGCGCCGTCGGTGTGGCGTCTTGGGATCCGCCGGCCGGCCGCCGGCTACGGCGGACGGCGAGTGCCGCGCCCGCGGCGAGCGCGAGGTCGCAGAGGGTCACGACCACGCGGCTGACCACCGCGACCGCCGTCGCCGCCGGAGTCGGCATGACCGTCCGCAGGACGACGACGAGCACCGCCTCCCGCACGCCGGCGCCGGCGGGCAGGGGTACGACGAGCAGGCCCACGACGACCGCCAGCGCGTAGCCGCCGATCGCGAGCGGCGACTCGTGGACGTGCAGGCTGCCGATGTCGCCCGCGAGCAACGCCGCCTGGCCGCCGAAGGCCAGCCAGGTCACGACGTACAGCGCACCTGCCGTCAGCATCCCGCGCCCGGTGAGCGGCTCCTCCAGCGGTGGCCGCCTAAGCAACGAAAAAGCCTTGCGCAGCAAGGGGTTCAGTACCCGTGGATGCAGCATGAGCACGCCGGCGGGCGCGGCAAGGAGGGCCCAGGCGTAGACCCCGCCGGCGCCGGACAGCAGTGCGGGCAGAGCCATCACCCCGACCACCGCGCCGGTGACGACCGAGACGCCGGTCGCGATGAGGTAGGCCGCCACGCTGCGCGACCGGGGCACGCCGAGGTCCGCACCCATCTCCGCCTGGGCGACGGCCGGCCAGACGCTGCCGGGCAGGTACTTGCCGAGCTGGCCGACGAAGAACACCCGTGCCGCCGCACCGGCCGGCAGCGGCGAGCCGAGGTCGGCGAGCACGGCCCGCCAGGCGAGCATGGAGAACCACAGCCCTGCGGCGAAACAGCCGAACGCCCCGACCGCGTAGGGCGCCGACAGCCGCGACAACCGGGTGGCGACGTCGTGCCACTGGTCGGCGAGCGCGAACGCGACGCCGGCCGCGACCGCGAGGACGAAGGCGAGGCGTAGCGCCAGCCGCCACCGCCTCCGGCGCGGCCCGCTCACGCCGCTGCGCGTGGCCGGGTGGGCACCGGCGTGGGCATCAGCGGCAGCGGTGGCCCGGCCGGGCGGGAGGGGCCGGTCGTCGCGACCCAGATGTAGGTCGGCACGAGCGGCATCGCGGCGCGCAGTGCCCAGTGCGGAGCGCGGGAGACGGGGCCCGGCACGATGTCGTCGCTCGCGAACATCCGCGGCGCCGTGAGCACCGGCAGGGTGTAGTCCCAGACGTGGTAGCCGGAGAGCAGCGCGCGCAGCCCCGGCCGGGTACGGAACCGCTCGTAGTAGTGGTCGGCGCGGCCCGACGCGCGCACGTAGCGGTCGGCCACCGGACCGGGCAGCCAGGACAGGAACGGCAGCCGGTAGTGGGGCTCGATGACGCCGAGCCGGTTGCCGAGCCCGAGGTACATGACGCCGCCCGGCCGCAGCACCCGGCCCAGCTCCGCGACGACGGCGTCGGGGTCGACGACGTGCTCGTAGATGTGGTTGAAGACCACGACGTCGAGGCTCTGGTCGGGCAGCGGCAGCCGGTCACCGCTGGCGCAGCAGAACTGCACGTGCCCGCCGAACCGCTGCTGCGCCTTGCCGAGCCCCGGCACGTCGATGTCGAAGCCCAGAACCCGCGACGCGCCCGCGGACGACAGCTCGTCGGCGATGTAGCCGGCGGAGCAGCCGACGTCGGCGACCACCAGACCGGACAGCTCGTCGCGGCCGAGAAAGTGCCGGAGCACCGCGAGGATCTTGCGCGCCTTGCCGCGCCGGTGCTCCTCGTCGAGCATGGTGTCCATCAGCTCGGAGTAGGCGAGCTGCGGCGAGCCGCGGCGGGCCATCAGCGCACCGCGCCGGTGAGCGTCGAGACCAGCACGTCGAGGTAGTCCTTCCACTGCGCGTCGGCGTCGACCGGCCGGATGCCGGACCGCAACCGATCGAGCATGCCTGGTTCGTAGAGCCGGCGCAGCGCAGCGGCGAGCGAGTCGGCATCTCCGGGCTCGCAGAGCAGGCCGTCGACCCCGTCGCGCACCTGCTCGGGCAGCGCCCCGACCCGCGTCGCGACCACCGGGATGCCGTACTCGAACGCGAGGTAGGCGTGCTGCGACCCCGTCGACGACAGGTAGGGCACGACCAGGGCGTCGGCCGACCGGAACAGTGCCGGCACGTCGTCGGAGGGCACGTAACCCGGCCGGATCTCGACCCGCCCGGTCAGCCCGAGCGAGTCGACCAGTGCGCGGGTGTCGTCCACCCCTTGCCAGAACTCTCCGGCCACGACCAAGTCGACGTCGGGCACGGAGGGCAGCGCACGCAGGAGCACCTCGAGTCC
Organism: Mycobacteriales bacterium; assembly: GCA_035690485.1. Classification (NCBI taxonomy): domain Bacteria; kingdom Bacillati; phylum Actinomycetota; class Actinomycetes; order Mycobacteriales; species Mycobacteriales bacterium. Next base: position 12,367 of record DASSKL010000052.1, read on the forward strand.
CTTGTAGGGCCGCACCAGCCCGAAGAACAGGAGCCGGCGTCGTACCGACCGGGTTTCCGACAGATCAGGGGGCGCCGGACGCAGGAACGCCGGCAGCGGGCAGACGGCGACGTGCACGCCGGTCAACGACCGGGCGAGGGCCGCTTCGGCGGGCGAGTGCACGAGCACCGCGTCGGCACGGCTGAGCACCGCACGCACCAGCCGCTCGTCGACGCCCCGCCGCTCGTGCGGGAGCACGTTGTGGCACAGCGCGAGCACCCGCGCGCGGCCGCCGCGCATCGCCCGCAGGATCGTGAGGTAGGCCGGCACCTGCACCGGGGTGACCATCACGACGACGACCCAGTCGACCTCCGCGGCGAGCCGGCGGCCGACCCGCCACCAGGAGTCGGGCCGGCGCCAGGACAGCGGGTAGGTGGTGGCGGCGTACGGCGGGATCTCGGGCTCGGCGACCGTCTGCTGCCCCGGGTAGAGCAGCGCCGGGTACTGCGCGGACCACGACACCAGCCGCACGTCGTGGCCGGCGGCGGACAGCCGGCGGGCGAGCTCCGTCGTGTGCTGTGCGATGCCGCCCTTGTAGGGGTGGGTCGGGCCGACGATCGCGATGCGGAGCCGGCGCGGCTCAGTCGTCACGCGAGCGCACGATGAGGTCGGCGAGCAGCGCGAGAGAGCCGATGATCAGGCCGGCCACGATCAGCAGGATCGAGTTGGCCGGCAGGTAGAGCGGGTGCGCGATCTGGTCGTAGGTGACCGCCTTCAGCACGCCGATGCCGAAGACCCACAGCGCGACCGGCATCAGCACCTTGAGCGGGTTGAAGTACATGACCATCCGCAGCACCTGGAGGATGTAGCGGTAGGCGTCCTTGGTGAAGTGGAACTTCGACGTCCCCGAGCGCTTGGCGTAGTCGATCGGCACGTAGCGCACGTAGTGCTGGTTGGACAGGAACGCCAGGGTGATCGTGGTGACGCAGGAGAACCCCGGTGGCAGCAACCGCAGGTAGGGCAGCGAGACCTGCCGCCGGAATGCCCGCAGCCCGGAGTTGAGGTCGGGGATCTGCGTGCCGCTGAGGTACTCCGCGATCTTGCGGATGACCCACTTCGCCGGCACCCGGAGGATCTTGTAGGTGCCCTGCTCCTCGGTGCGGGCGCCGACGACCTGGTCGACGGTGGCGTCCTTGTCGAGGATGCCGACCAGCTCGGGGATCCGGTCGTTGGGGTAGGTCATGTCGGCGTCGGTCCAGACCACGATCTCGCCGCGGGCCTGCTCGGTGCCGATGCGCCGCGCGGTGCCGGAGCCGCCGTTGCGGTGGAAGGGCATCAGCCGCATCCGCGGGAACCGCGGAAGCGCCTCCTGCAGCAGCGCCAGCGTGTTGTCGGTCGACGCGTCGTCGATGACGATCAGCTCGTAGCCGTAGCCGCTCGCGTCCATCGCCGCCGTGATCCGCTCGAGCTCGAGCAGGACGTGGTCCTGCTCGTTGAAGCACGGCAGGATGATCGAGACGTGCGGCGCGGGTCCGAAGCGGCGTCCGGTCCCGACCTCCTCGACCGCCCGCTCGGCCGCGGCACCGGCCGCCTGCGCCTCCGCGGCGACCAGCTGTTCCTGGGTGAGCACCTGCGTCGGCGCATCGGCCCCGGTGGACCAGGGTGCGGCACCGGAGTCGGGCGTGCTCATGCGGAACGCTCCCAGGGTTTGCGGCGGCATGGGAAAAGATACCGGTCATGTCCGAGGCGACCGTCGTCGTCGTGTCGTGGAACGGCCGCCATCTGCTGCCCGCCTGCCTCGATGCCCTGCTGCCCCAGCGGCCCGCCGCCGTCTGGGTCGTCGACAACGGTTCGGTCGACGGCACGGCCGACTGGCTCGCGACCGCCTACCCGTCGGTGCGGGTGCTGCGCAGCCCGACGAATCTCGGCTTCGCCGGTGGCAACAACCTCGCCCTGCGCGAGGTCGCGACCGAGTTCGCCGTACTCCTCAACAACGACGCGGTGCCACGGCCGGGGTGGCTCGCCGCCCTGCTGGCGGGCTTCGACGCCCCCGAGGTGGCCGCGGTGGCGTCGAAGGTGCTGCTGCCCGACGGCACGATCAACAGCATCGGCGGGCGGGTCGACCGTGACGGCTACGGGCACGACATCGGCTTGCGCGCGACGGACGACGGCAGCTACGACGTAGCCGCCGACGTGCTCGTCGCGCCCGGCACGGCCTGCGCGCTGCGCACGGCGGCGCTGCACGACGTCGGCGGGTTCGACGACGACTACTTCCTCTACTACGAGGACGTCGACCTCTGCTGGCGGCTGCGGCTGGCCGGCTGGCGGGTGCGCACCGCGCCGGCAGCGGTCGTCGACCACCTGCACTCCGCGACGACCGGCACCGTGTCGGACCTGCACGCGTTCCACGACACCCGCAACCGGCTGCTGACGCTGACGAAGGACGCGACTGCGGGCCTCGCGCTGCGCGAGGTGCTGCGCTTCCCGCTCACCACGGCTTCGATCGCGGTGCACGAGGACCGGCACCGGGCGCGGGTCAGGATGCGCGCCTACGCGTCGTACCTGCGGCTGCTGCCCCGCACGCTGCGCAAGCGGCGCAGGATCGGCGCGACGGCGAAGGTCTCGCGCGCCGACGTGCAACGGCTGGTGGGCCGGGTCTAGCCGCGGCGGGCGCGGACCGCGTTGCGCACCTTGCGGGCCGCGCGGAAGGCCGGCGCGATCGGCGTACGACGAAGGATCTCCATGCGCCGGTTGAGGGTCTGCACGGTGGCCTCGAGCTCGGTGACGTACTGGTCGAGGGTGGCGAACTGCCGGTCGCGGAACATGATGCGCCCCGACAGCCGGCCGTCGGCGTAGGCGCCGTAGAGCCGGTTGCGGTCGTCGAGCAGCGCACGCACTTCCTCGGTGATCTCGCGGTCGCGTGGCCGAAGCCGGCGGGCCTCCTGCCACTCCCACGGCCGCAGCACCACCTCACGCAACGGCGCGACGGAGTCCTGCCAGCGGAAACGGTGGGACACCGTACGGGCGTTGGCCGAGCACTCGGCGCGCAGCACCGGGCTGGTCAACATCTTCGTGAGCGCGGCAGCCAGCGCGATCGGGTCCTCGGGCGGCACCAGCAGGCCGACCCGCTCGTCCCGGACGAGGTCGGCCAGCACGTCGCCCTCGGTGGCGACGACCGGCAGCCCCGCCCACAGGTAGTCGAGCACCCGGGTGCGAAACGACAGCCTCGCCTCGGCGAGGTCGCGCGCGGCGGTCACCGCGACGTCGGCCTCGAGCAGGTAGGCCTCGCGCAGGTCGTAGGGCGCCCAGTCGCCGAAGACGACGGAGTCCTGCAGGCCGAGCTCGGCGACCTTCGCCTGCGCGACCTTGGCGACGTGCATGGTCTTGACGTTGGGGCTCTCGAGCTGGAAGCCGAGGAAGTAGAGCTTGGCGTTGGGGACGTCCTTCACCACGCGCCCGAACGCCTCGATCGTGCCGATCGGGTCGAACCAGTCCCAAGTGCCGCCGCCCCACAGCACGACGAGGTCGTCGCGGCCGATCTTGGGGTGGACCCCCTTGAGCACCTGCCGCTCGTGCCGCGGCGCGCGGTCGGGCAGGCCGAACGGCACGACGTCGACGAGCTTGCGCAGGTTGGGGTCGAGGGCGTACTGGCCGAGCGTGAGGCGGTCGCGCGCGGCGAGCATGCCGAGCCAGTAGTCGCGCTGCCGCTCGGAGGCGCAGATGAAGAAGTCGCCGACGTCGAGCAGCTCGTTGAGGACAGCCACGTCGTTCTGCAGGGCCGTGTCGCCGTAAGGCTCGCCGTTGTGCAGCTCGACGTTCTCGAAGATCCACGGGTCGTAGAGGTCGACGACGAGCAGCGTCGGGACCCGCCGGAGCGCGGGCGCACGTTGCAGGGTGTAGCCCTGCACGACGGTGACGTCGGCGGCCTCGGCGAGGCGAGCGAGCGCCTCCGGGTCGTGGTAGACCGCGAGCTGTACGCCGGGCGCGGCCTTGTCGGACGCTTCGGGCACGGCGACCGTCACCTCGACGGTGCCGGCGAGGGCCTTCGCGATCTCCCAGGCGCGGATCGCCGGCCCGCTCATCTTTTCGGCGAGCGCGTCGTTGCTGATGACGAGCACCCGGGTCGCCCGGCGGCGCGGAAAGACCTTGTCGAGCCCGAACGCCGTCGTCAGCCGCTCCGACGCCTCGAGGTAGGGGCGCTCGGGCAGCACCGGCCACAGCGGCCGGTTGAACCGGTCGAACACCTCGAGGTCGCTGCGCCTGCGGGCGCGCTGGATCGTGGCGCGGTCGACCATCACCTGCTCGATGTCGTCGACCACGTCGCCGATCGCGTGCAGGTGCGCGAGCGCGTAGCGCGGCACGACCTCGGTCTCGTCGCGGTCGCCGCCGATGTCGTACGGCGTGCGCGGGAGGCCGCCCCGCAGCACGGCGCGCTTGACCATGAGCATCAGCGCCGGGCCGAGCACCCGGCCCAGGTTGTGGTCGTCGTAGTTCTTGAGGATCATCCGCAGCGCGTTGCGCTCGTAGAGCAGGAACCGTTGGTGCATCGGGAAGCGCGACGACGTGCCGTGCATCCGGTGGTAGGCCCGGGCCTTCTTGGCGAGCACCACCCGGAATCCCAGCACCCACAGCCGCCAGCCGAAGTCGACGTCCTCGAAGTAGGCGAAGAACCGCGGGTCGAGCCCGCCGACGTCGAGGAACACCTGCCGGCCGCAGAGCATCGCGCCGCCGCAGGAGAACAGCAGCTCCTTGCCGTCCTCGACGTGGGCGGTGTCGATCGGGGTCCCGTAGCCCAGCTGCTGGCCCATGCCGTAGAAGTTCGTCGCGCCCTCGCCGAAGTCGAGGGTCGAGCCGTCCCAGGAGACGATCTGGGCGCCGACGCAGACGATCCCCTGGTCGGGGTCGTAGGCCCGCACCAGCTCGCGGACGAAGTCGGGGTCGACCCGAGCGTCGTTGTTGAGCAGCACCACACACTCGGTCTCGAGCGCGGCCACGCCGGTGTTGACGGCCGGCGCGAAGCCGGTGTTGCCGTCCTGCGGCAGGACCCGCACCCACGGGTAGCGGCTGGCGAGCAGCTCGCGCGACCCGTCGGTCGACGCGTTGTCGACGAGAACGACGTCGAGCAGGTCCTTGGGGTAGTCGAGGGCGGCGATCGAGTCGAGGCAGTCGGGCAGGTGCTCGGCGCCGTTGAGGTTGACCAGCACGATCCCGACCGACCGCAGCGCTGGTTCGCCGTCGGCGACCGGCTCCGGCACCTCGACCGGCCCGGGCTGCTCGTCGCGCACGGCGTCGAGCGCGGTGCGCAGCGACCGCGCAACGACCGAGAACGGCTCGCTGTCCTGGGCCTCGATCCAGCGGCCCAGCGTGGAGTGCTCCGACCACGGGTCGTCGCCGCGCGGCAGCGCGCGCTGCAGCTGGGTCGCCAGGTCGACGAGCCGGACCAGGTCGCCTGTCACGTCGCCTTCGGGTGCGGACGGGTTGAAGTCGGGGTAGCCGGCCGGCGGCCGGATGACAACCGCACGCCGGTAGTGCGGCGGGCGCCGGTCCTCCTCGCGCAACAACGTGTTGAACGCCGCGTCGACCTGGTGCAGCTCGTGCTCGCGCCGCTCGCTGGCGAGGTGGCCCTTGAGCAGCCAGAACGCGATCCAGTGGTAGAGCCAGCCGTCGCCGTGGACCCGGTGCTCGTGGTCGTGCTCGTCCAGCCACCCGGTCAGCTCCGCGAGGTCGGGCAGGCCGAACTCCGCGTGCTCGTCGAGGGCGGGAAGGCTGTGGCCGAGCCGGGCGACCCAGTAGCCGTTGACGATCGCCTCGCATCGGGAGACCCGCGGGTCGGCGTACGGCGCGACCACGACCACCGGCCCGCGCGACACGCGCAGCAGCTCCGCCACGAAGGCCGTACGGCGCGCGGCGGGCAGGTGCTCGTAGACGTCGTGGCAGGCGACGATGTCGAACGACCCGTCGCGGAACGGCAGCGCGAAGCCGGAGCCGATCAGCGGGACGTGGCCGTCGCGCGCCGGGTCGTCGGCGTAGACGTCGATCGAGACCGTGCGATCGGTCGGGAACAGCGCGGCGATCGTGCCGAACGGGTCGCCGACGTCGAGGATGCTCAGCGGTTCGGAGCCGTAGGACTCGTGGCGCAGCCGGTGCAGATAGGTGTAGCGGGCGTACTGGTCGAAGCTGGCTCGCCGCATGGCATCCACGAGCGAGGAGCCTACGGGGAGCGCCGCGCTACGGGCGTTCCGGCACGGCGCAGTAGGCGCCCTCGGAGAAGCCGGCAGCGGGCATGCCCAGCGCGATGTTCCACCGCGACCGGTAGTTCTCCCACGCGACCGCGCTGACGATCTCGACGATCTGCGGCTCGGTCATCCGCTGCCGGAGCGCGGCGATCGTCTCCTCGGGCACGTCGGCGGGGGTGCGGGTCATGCCCACCGCGAGGTCGAGCACGAGCCGCTCGTCGTCGCTGAACGCATCACTGTCGCGGTAGCGCGGCAGGTCGTGGATCTGCTGCTCGGTGATGCCCTTCACCCTGCTCACGGCAGAGTTGATGTCCATTCAAAACGGGCAGCCGGCGAGCGTCGCCGTCTTGAGCACGGCGAGCTGCTTGAGCTTCGGGTCCGCCGCTCTCGCCCGGCCACTCACCATCTCGAACAGCCCGACGGCGACGGCGTAGGGCTTGCTGTGCGCGTAGACCCGCGGCTGCTGCGTCTCCCGGCCGAGTCGCTTGAGCGCCGCCCTGGCGTAGAAGTCGGCGAACCACCCCCGGGCGGCGCCGATCCGGTTGCTCACGGGCGGATCGTATGACTCGTCCTACTTGGTCAGCCGACCCCAGGCCTTCTTCGCGACCAGCCGCGGGCCACCCTGACGCAGGTAGTCGCGGGCCAGCGCGACGTTGGCGCGCAGCCCCGTCGGCGGGTGGCCGATGACCGACAACGGCGGGGTGAGCCTCCCGACGAGGTCGGCGTCGAGCAGGTCCGGCGCGCGATGCGGATCGCGGCAGAAGTCGACCAGCGGCGCGAGCACCTGACCCCAGTGGAACCGCTGGGCGACCCGGGCGACCGCTGCCCGGCACGACGCGGCGAGCTCCGCGTCGTGCAGGACGCGGTCGAGCGCGGCGGCCAGGGCGTCGATGTCGCCCGCCGGCACCGTGAGGCCCAGCCCTTCCTGCTCGACGAGCGCGGCCAGCGAGTCGCCGGCCGTGCACACGATCGGCAGCCCGGCCCACAGGTAGTCGAGCAGCCGGGTGCGAAAGGAGAACGCCGTCTCGACATGGTCGAGGTGCGTCGACACGCCCGCGTCGGCGTCGAGCAGCCAGTCGGCGCGCTCGTCGTACGGCACCCAGCCGTCGTTGAAGACGACGTGCGAGCCGAGCACGCCGAGGGAGCCGGCGAGCTCGCGCGCGGCCACGGCCATCCGCATCTCGGGGACGCGTGGGTTCGGGTGGGCGCCGCCGAGGAAGACGAGCCGCACGTCGCCGCGCAGCCGGTCGACCGCGCGGACCAGCGTGAGCGGGTCGAACCAGTTGTAGATGCCGCCGCCCCACAGGAGCACCTTCTCGGTGTCGCCGATGCCGGGCAGGGCGCCGCGGATGCCGTGGCGACGCCGTACCGGCGGCTCGTCGGGCAGGCCGAACGGTGCGACGGCCAGCAACGACCGGAGGGTCTCGTCGGCGTCGTACGACGCGGAGTTGACCCGACCGAGCGCGGCGAGCGCACCGAGCCAGAAGTCGCGTTGCTTGTCGCTGGCGCAGAGGAAGAAGTCGCCCCTGCGCAGCTGGTCGTTGAGCACGACGACCGCGTTGTGCACGATGTCGCGCCGCCGCTCCTCCCCCTCGTCGCGGGCCTGCTCGAGCAGCTCGAGGTGGAACGGGTCGTAGACGTCGGCGACGACGACCTTGCCGGTCTCTCGGAGGAAGGGGTACTCGTGCAGCAGCGAGCCCTGCATGACGAGCACGTCCATCCACTGCTCGAGCTCGCGCAGCTCCGGCTCCCCGACGCACCGAACCGCGAACCGTGGCGAGGACGCGTCGGCACCGACGTGCGAGACGAGCTGCACGTCGTGGTCGGCGGCCAGCGCGTCGGCGATCGCCCAGGCGCGGATCGCCGGGCCGGCCATGCGCGCGCCGATCACGTCGCCGGTCGCGACGACGATGCGGCTCATGCCCCGGCGGGCCCGGTCGACCAGTCGGCCGACCACGAGCCGCCGAGCGACAGGAACCCGTGCTCCTCGCGCGGGTCGCCCAGCTCGACGTCGAAGCGCAGCGCCCGGTGCCGGTGGTCGTAGGGGTGCTGGCAGGTGAAGTCGTAGACCGAACCCGACAGGTCGTAGGTGCCGGGGAGCAACAGCAGCCGGTCGATGCGCAGCTCTACGACGCCCGTGCCGTCGATCTTCTCGGGCACCAGCCCCGCGTCCCGAGTGTTGGGGCCGGTGAGCTCGACCCCCTCGACCGAGTGCAGGGCCATCCCGAAGACGGGCTTCTCGATCGGCTCGTTCGTCGTGTAGTGCAGCCGGACGGTGACCGGGTCGCCGGTGCGTACCGACGTGGTCACCCCGCCGTCGGGGCCGAGCAGCTCGAGCCGGTCGATGCGCGCCTCACCGGAGCCCCACCGCGAGCCGGTGTGCTGCGTCGGGTCGGCCGGTCCGTCACCGGCCGCGACCTGGTCGCGGGCGTGGTGCGACTCGCCGACGTAGTCGTCGACGACGTTGCCCGGCGCCCCGACCTCGCGGACCTGCCCCTCGTCGAGCCACACCACCTGGTCGCACAGGTTGCGCAGCTGGCCCATCGCGTGGCTCACGAGCACGATCGTCTTGCCGCTGCGGCGGAAGTCGGAGAACTTCTCCGCGCACTTGCGCTGGAACGCCTCGTCGCCGACGGCGAGCACCTCGTCGACGAGCAGGATGTCGGGGTCGACGTTGATGGCGACCGAGAACCCGAGCCGCACGTACATGCCCGAGGAGTAGTTCTTCACCGGCGAGTCGATGAACCTCTCGAGCCCCGCGAAGGCCACGATCTCGTCGAACTTCGCCTCGATCTCCTTGCGGGACAGGCCGAGGATCGAGCCGTTGAGATAGACGTTCTCCCGGCCGGACAGCTCCGGGTGGAAGCCCGACCCGAGCTCCAGCAGCGCGGCGACCTTGCCGTTGGTGGTGATCTTGCCGTGCTCGGGCCGCAGGATCCGCGCGATGCACTTGAGCAGCGTCGACTTACCCGAGCCGTTCTCGCCGATCAGGCCGAACGTCGTCCCGACCGGGATCTCGAACGACACGTCGCGCAGGGCCCAGAACTCGTCGTACTTCGCCCGGCCGCGGCGCATGATCGCGACCTTCAGCGACTGGTTGCGCTCGTGGTAGAGGCGGAACCGCTTGGAGACCCCGTCGACCACGACCGCGGGCTCGGTGCTCGGGGGAAGGCTCACAGCTCCTCCGCCAGGCCGCCCTCGCGAGCGCTGAACAGCGCCCAGCCGGCGAGGATCGCGAACGCCGTCCAGCCGACCAGGTAGCCCCAGGTCTCGGCCGACGGGAACCGCAGGTCGTAGAAGATGTTGCGGTAGGCGATCGCGAACTGCGTCATCGGGTTGGCCCGGTAGAGGTCGAGCGCGCTGACGCCGAGCGCGTGGTACTTCGCCAGGCTGTGCACGTACTTCATCGGGTAGACGACGGGCGTGGCGTAGAACCACACCTGGAGCCCGATCGCGAGGAAGTGCTCGACGTCGCGGAAGTAGACGTTCATCACCGCGAAGCCGAGCGCGAGGCCGAGCACGAAGACCGTCTGCAGCGAAGCGACGACGAGGACCAGCGGGATCCAGGGCAGCACCATGTTGCCGAAGGCGAGCAGCACGCAGGCCAGCACGCCCATCTCGATCATGAAGGTGACGAGCCACGCGCCGACCGCCGAGCCGACGAGCAGCTCGCGTGGGAAGTAGACCTTCTTGATGAGGTTGGCGTTGCCGACGAGCGAGCTCATGCCGCCGGTGAGGCTGTTGGCGAGGAAGTTCCACGGCAGCAGCCCGGTGAGCAGCCACAGCGCGAAGATGTCGAGCCCGCTGGGGTTGCCCGCGTCGGGCTTGGCCTTCAGGAAGACACTGAAGACGACGGTGAAGACCGCCATCGTGACCAAGGGGTTGACCAGCGACCACGCCCAGCCGAGTGCCGACCGCTTGTACTTGCTGCGGAGTTCCCGCAGGGTGAGGTTGGCCAGTAGCTCGCGCGAGGTGACGATCTCGGCGAGCGCGGTCACGTGGCCGTCCCGTTCACGCCGGTCAGTCTAGGGATCAGTCAGCGCTGGGAGGTGCACGCTGTGCGGGTCGGCCTCGACGCCACTCCGCTGCTCGGCCGGCCCACCGGGGTGGGCCGCTACGTGTCGGGTCTCGTCGCCGGGCTGCTCGACCGGTCCACGCCGCCGGACCTGCAGCTGACGCCGTTCACGTGGCACGGCGGCGACCTCGACGGGCTGGTGCCCGCGTCGCCGCACGTCCGGGCCGGCGGCCGGCGGGCGCCCGCGAGGCTGCTGCGCGAGCTGTGGGCGCGCGGACCGTTCCCGCCGGTGGAGTGGCTGTCGGGTCCGGTCGACCTGTTCCACGGCACCAACTACGTGCTGCCGCCCGCCCGGCGAGCCGCCGGGGTCGTGACGGTTCACGACCTGACCTACCTGCACCGCCCGGAGTGGGTCAACGCCGAGTCCCTGCGCTACCGGGCGCTCGTGCCGGTCGCCCTGCGCCGCGCCGCTGCCGTCTGCACCGACACCGCCGCCGTGCGCACGGAACTGCTCGACGCCTACCCGGCACTCGACCCCGCTCGCGTGCACCCCACGCTGCTCGGCGTCGACGGCTCGTGGTTCGCCGCCGAGACCCCCGACGGCGCGTGGTTCGCCGCACGTGGCCTGCCGCGCAGCTACGTGCTGTTCGTCGGCACGCTCGAACCGCGCAAGAACCTTCGGACCTTGCTGGCGGCCTACGCCGGCCCCCTCGCCACCGCCGACGTGCCGCCGCTCGTCGTGGTCGGGGCACCGGGCTGGGGCGACCAGATCGACGCGGCGACGCTGCCCGAGGGCCGGGTGCACTTCACGGGTTACGTCGAGGCGGCGGACCTGCCGGGCGTGGTCGCCGGCGCCTCGTGCCTGGTCCTCCCCTCCCTCTACGAGGGCTTCGGGCTGCCCCCGCTGGAGGCCTTCGCGGCGGGGCTCCCCGCGGTCGTCGGCGACGTGCCGGCGTTGCGCGAGGTGTGCGGCGAGCACGCGCGCTACCACGCCCCGCTCGACGCCGAGGCGCTCGCGCACGCGCTGACGGCGACGCTGTCCGACGGCGGCCCGACCACCGCGCAGGCCCGACGGGCCCACGCGCGGACGTTCACGTGGACCCGCTGCGCCGACGCGACCCTCGCGGCCTACGAGCAGGCACTCGCGCCCTGAAGGAGTTCTCGCGAACTGGGTGGCCCTGCTGCCCCCCGTCGCGCAGCGAACTCACCCAGCACGCGGGAAGCAGTCCCTAGCTCGGGACCGTCGCGAGCTTCTGATCGACCGCCAGCGCCAGCACCCGGGCGAGGAACGACGCCATCTCGTCGCGCTGCACGCCGGCGTTGGGCCGGTAGGTGCCGTCGGGGTAGCCGCCGGTGAACCCGGCTGCCGCCGCCGTGTTGATCGCGGACTCGAGCGCGTCGCCGTTGTCGTCCTGGAAGACGTCGGGGCCGGCGGCGAGCGCCGGCAGGCCGGCCTGCTGCGCGCGGTAGTCGTAGGCCCGCACCAGGAACGCCGCCATCTGCGAGCGGAGCACCTTCGTGGTGGGGCTGAACGTCGCCGTTCCGGTCCCGTTGACGATCCCGGCCGCGGCCAGCGCGTTGATGTCGTCCTTGAACGGCGACGTGTTGTCGTCGCCGAAGTAGTCCTTGGTCGGGGTCGGCAGGGTGCCGCCGGAGGCCCGCACCAGCCGGGCGATGAACGCCGCCATCTGCTCCCGCGTCACGAGGGCGCCCGGCTGGTAGCTGGTCGAGGTCACGCCGTTGGCGACCTTCCACTGCACGACGCAGGCGATCGCCGCGGCGTGCACGTCGGTGGACGGGATGTCCTGGAAGGAGTCGGGTCGGATCGTCCCGGACGGGCACGCGTCGGTGATCGGCCGCGGCGGCGGGATGACCGTCGTCGCACCGAGCGTCACGGCGCCGACCTTCGTCGCTCCGCCGGTCCAACGTCCGGGGACCGGCACGTCGGTGAGGCCGCCGAACACGAAGCCACCGCTCGGGGTCGCCGACACGACCTGGTCGCTGAGCGACCACTGCAGGCCGTTGTTCGTGGGCGTCGCCACGCCGATGCCGGTCTTGCCGTCGCCGTTCCAGTCGCCGGTGACGGGGATCGCGGTCGGCGCGCCGTAGACCACGTCGTACGCCGTCGTCGGCGCGGCGCCGCCGGACCCCGGCGTCGACGAGTCGGTCAGGTGCCAGTGCAGCCCGTCGCTCTGCGCGGCGACGGTGCCGAGCCCGGTGTGGTGGTCGCCGTCCCAGTCGCCGGTGACCGGGTAGCCGGCCGGGTCGCCGTAGGTGACGGTGACGGGGGTACCGCTGCCGTCGGCGGAGTTCCAGAGCTGCCAGTGCCATCCGTCGGCGGCCGGGCAGGCGACGCCGGCGGTGGTGCGGCCGTCGCCGTCCCAGTCACCGGCGACCGGCACGCACGACGTCGAGCCCGCGGTGAAGCTCGTCACCTCGGTGCCGCTGCGGTCCGCGATGTGCCACACCCAGCTGGTGCCGGACGCCTGCACCATCGCCGGCGTGTCGACGCCGGCGCCGTCCCAGTCACCGGCGAGCGGCACGCCCAACGTCGAGCCGAACGACAGCGAGGTGCCGGCCGCGCCGCCGGTGCTGCTGGCTCCCTCGGCCCACTTGGCCACGGCGCTGCCGCCACGGATGAAGGTCGTGCCCACCGGCGGCTTGACGGTGACCGACGCGAGGACGGGGACAGCGGTGTCGGTGGCGCTGGCCACGTCGACCCGCAGGTCGTAGGTGCCGGGCAGGGCCAGCAGCCCGCCGATCGTGCGTCGGTCCCAGGTGGCGCGCACGACCGTGCTCGCGGTGCCGGTGTCGACCTGCACGGGCAACCCGGTGGCCCGGTCGGTCACCCGTAGCGTCCAGGCGGCGGGGCCGCCGAGCAGGCCGGCCACGATGCTGACCGAACCGCCGTCGCCGTAGACCGGGGAGCCGCCGCTGAGCCCTGGATCGACCATGCCGAGGCCGAGGTACTGCCGCGCCTTGGTGCGCAGACCCGGCAACGTCGCGTAGCCCGCGTCCCCGGGGCAGCTCGTCAGGTCCGCGTCGCGATGGCCGGAGATCGCGTTGAACGTCACCCGGGTGCCGACCGGGCAGGGCGAGACGTTGCTGCCGTTGACCACGCAGTGCGACTCGCTGAACGAGCCGGCGGTGAGCACGCCACGACCGGCGGGGTCGCGGTTGGCCAGACCGAGCCGCCAGGCCATCAGCCGGGCGACCGCGTCGGTCATCGCAGCCGGCGGCGTCGTCGACTGGAAGGTGCCGATCATGGCGACACCGAAGCTCTCGGTGTTGAAGCCGCCGGTGTGGGCCCCGATCACGGCCTTGGTGATGCCGCCGTAGCGGCCCTCCCAGATGTTGCCGAACTGGTCGACGAGGAAGTTGTAGCCGATGTCGCACCAGCCGTTGGACTGCACGTGGTAGGCGTAGATCGACCGGATGATCGCCGGCACGTCCGACGGCGCGTAGCTGTTGCTCGTGTCCGTGTGGTGCACGAATCCGACGCGCACCGTCGAGGCGTAGTCGGGACCCTGCGGGCAGGCGTTGGTGCGCAACGACTCGTCGGCACCCCACTGCGCGCGGGTGTGGATCACCGGCTGGGCCTCCTGGGCGTAGGCCGACGCCGCAGGGTCGCCACGCACCACGGAGGCATCGGCGGCGCTGGAGCCGCCGTCGACGAGCACGACATGGGTGTCGGCGGGCGTCGCGACCGGGCCACCTGCGGCGTTGACCACGCGCGTGCGTACGCCGTCGGCGTTGCCCACCCACAGCGGCTCGGCGTTGACGGTGTCGCCGTTGTGGTGGGCCGCCCGGACCGCGTCGGCGCTGCCGCCGTCGGGACCGCCGTCGGCGCCGGGCAGGTCGTTCCAACCCGACCACCGGCCGTCCTGGTGCACCTGCACCTGCAACTTCGCGCCGGCGGGGAGCGCATCACGCCGCCAGTGCGCACCGACCAGGTCGAAGTGCCGGCCGGTCACCCCGGCGGAAGCCTGCGCCGCGTCCAGGTTGTGCACCGCGGGCGCGACCGGCTTCGGGTGCGCGGCGGGCGGGGTGAGGACGGGCAGGGCGACGACGGCAGTCGGCAGGGCGGTGACGGCGGCGAGGACGAGCACGGGCCGGCGAGGCAGCAAACGGCGCACGGAGGCGACTCCGACGGTGAGCGAGGGGATCCGCCTTCACTGTGGCGGCTCATCGTGTCTATCGGATGGATTTACGGCGCCGTGTCACCGATCGGCCGAATTTCTCCGCGAAATGCGTCGCCCACCGTGCGGAACGCCTCGGCGAGGGCGTCTCGCCAGTGCGGCATCGGCGGCAGTCCCGCCTCGCGCCACCGGCGGTCCGACAGGACGCTGAACGCCGGTCGCGGCGCCGGTCGCGGGAACTTGTCGGTCGTCGTCGGGTGCACCCGGCCGGGATCCGCGCCGAGCTCTTCGAAGATCGCCTTGGTGAAGCCGCACCATGTCGTGTCGCCACTGCCCGTGCAGTGGTAGACGCCCGGCGCCGGCCGCACCCGGGCGACGTCGAGCAGGCCCTGGGCCAGGTGCCGCGACCAGGTCGGCGAGCCGCGCTGGTCGTCGACGACGTCGATCGAGTCGCGCTCCCGCTCGAGCCGGCACATGGTCTTGACGAAGTTGTTGCCGCCGGCGCCGTAGACCCACGCCGTGCGCACCACGTAGGCGCCCGGGTCGGCGTCGAGCACGGCGCGCTCGCCGGCCGCCTTCGTCCGCCCGTAGGCCGATCGCGGGTCGGGCGGCGTCTCCTCGTCGTACGGCGTCGTCGCGGTCCCGTCGAAGACGTAGTCGGTGGAGACGTGCACGAGCAGGGCGCGGCTGGCGCAGGCCCGGGCGAGGATGCCGGGCGCGACGGCGTTGACGGCGTGCGCGACGTCCTCGTGCTCCTCGGCCGCGTCGACCGCGGTGTAGGCGGCCGCGTTGAGCAGGACGCAGTCGCCGCCGCCCGCGAGCCAGCCGTCGACGAACGACCGCGTCGCGGCCTCGTCGGTGATGTCGAGCTCGGGCAGGTCGACGGCGGTGACGTCGTCGTCGGCCAGCAGCTGCTGGAGGTCGGTGCCGAGCTGACCCTTCGACCCGGTGATCAGCCACCGGGTCACGCCGCGTTGCCCTCCTTGAGGGGCCGCCACCAGTCCTCGCGCTCGCGGTACCACCGGACGGTGTCGGCCAGCCCCTGGTCGAACGACATTCCCGGGGCGTAGCCGAGCTCCTCGCGGATCTTGGCGTCGGACAGCGAGTAGCGCCGGTCGTGGCCCTTGCGGTCCTCGACGTAGTCGACGAACTCGTCCCAGTCGCGACCGCACGCCGCGAGCAGCCGCTCGGTCAGCTCGCGGTTGGTCAGCTCGACGCCCCCGCCGATGTTGTAGGTCTCACCTGCGCGACCACCGGCCAGCACGAGCTGGATGCCGCGGCAGTGGTCGTCGACGTGGAGCCAGTCGCGAATATTGAGGCCGTCGCCGTAGAGCGGCACCTTCTTGCCGTCGAGGAGGTTCGTGACGAACAGCGGGATGACCTTCTCGGGGTACTGGTAGGGGCCGTAGTTGTTGGTGCACCGGGTGATCGAGACGTCGACCTTGTGGGTGACGAAGTAGGCACGGGCGAGCAGGTCTCCGCCGGCTTTCGCCGCGGAGTAGGGCGAGTTGGGCTGCAGGGGCGAGGCCTCGGTGAAAGACCCGTCCTCGATCGAGCCGTAGACCTCGTCGGTGGAGACGTGCACGATCCGCGGCACGCCGGTGCGCATGAGGGCGTCGAACAGCGTCTGGACGCCGAGCACGTTGGTCAGGACGAAGTCGGCGGCGCCGCTGATCGACCGGTCGACGTGGGTCTCGGCCGCGAAGTTGACGACCGCGTCGTGGCCGGGCAGCACCTCGTCGAGCAGCGACGCGTCGGTGATGTCGCCCTGCACGAACCGGTAGCGCGGCGACTCGGCGACCGGCGCGAGGTTGGCGAGGTTGCCGGCGTAGGTGAGCTTGTCGAGGACCGTGACGTGGGCGTCCTCGTAGCCCGGGTATCCGCCGGACAGAAGCGTGCGGACGTAGTGGCTCCCGATGAAGCCGGCCCCACCGGTGACGAGCAGGCGCATGCGCTCATCCTCGCAGACCGAGCGGGTGGCGGCCGCGCGGCGCCACCGCATCCGCGGAGACCCGGTTACCCTCGCAACGTGCAGCGAGCAGTGCTGGCGGCGCGGTGACGCACGCCCCTCCGCCCCCGCCGCCCCCGACGTCGCCCTCACCGCGGCAGCTGCCGCCGGAGCTCGACCCGCGGGGACCGCGGCACCGCCAGCCGACCCCCCCGGGACGCACCCGCGGGCGCAAGGCGGCGCGCTTCCTGTCGTGGACCGCGATCGCACTGTCGATCATCACGCTGGTGGTCAGCGTGGTCGGCTACGGGCTCTTCCACTACTACGAGGGCCGGCTCGGCACGGTGCACCTCGGGCTCGGCGGCAAGGACCGGCCAGCCGCCGGCGCCGACGGCTCCGCGCAGAACTTCCTGCTCGTCGGCTCCGACACCCGCAACTTCGCCGGCGGCCAGCAGTACCAAGGCACCGGCGCCGACTACGTCACGGGGCAGCGCTCCGACACCGTGATGCTCGCGCACATCCCACCGGGCAAGGCGCGCGCGACGATCGTGTCGTTCCCCCGCGACTCGTGGGTCGAGATCCCGGCCTACACCGACGGCCAGGGGCACCTGCACCCGGCGCACATGGGCAAGCTCAACTCGGCGTTCGCGCTCGGCGGGCCGCGGCTGCTGGTCGAGATGATCGAGCAGCTGACCGGCATGCGGGTCGACCACTACGTGCAGATCGACTTCGCCGGCTTCAAGAACATGGTCAACGCGCTGGGCGGCGTCACGCTCTGCATCGGCACCACCCGGCACGACCACGACAGCGGCGACTTCCTGACCGCCGGTACCCACCAGGTCACGGGCGACCAGGCCCTGGCCTTCGTCCGTGACCGCAAGGGCCTGCCGCGCGGCGACATCGACCGGATCGCCGACCAGCAGTACTTCCTCGCGCAGATGCTGAAGAAGGTGCTGAGCGCCGGCACCCTCGCCAACCCGTTCAAGATCAACGGCTTCCTGCAGGCGTTGACCGCCTCGGTGCAGGTGGACGACAACTTCGGCTTTTCCGCGATGCAGACGCTCGCCCTGCGGCTGCGCCACCTCGACCCGGCGCACGTCGCGATGGTGACGATCCCGATCACGACCGACAACGGCTACCGCGACGGGCAGAGCGTCGTGCTCATCGACCAGACCGCGGCCGACGGCCTCTTCGCCTCGCTGCGCGACGAGACGTCGTCCCAGCCGGCCAAGACCACCCCGCCGAAGGTGACCGTCGCCCCCGGCGACGTCCACGTGGTCGTCCTCAACGGCACCGCGCGCAACGGCCTGGCCCGTTCCACCGGCGACGCGCTGGCCGCCGAGGGGTTCCACGTCGACCGGTTCGGCAACGCGACGAGCCACGCCCTGGCGCGTACGACGGTCCGCTACAGCGCCGGCCACAAGGAGGCCGCGCAGACGGTGGCGGCCGCCACGGGCGCCGTGCTCCAGCAGGACGACACGGTCGGTGACGCGATCATGCTCGTGCTCGGCGGCGACTTCACCCAGGTGCAGGCGCTCGCCGGCGGGCCGGCACCGAGCACCGCTCCGTCCAGTGCTCCCACGGGCGTCACGCCGGCACCGAAGACCGCCGCGACGGCCGCCTGCGCCCCGTGACGGCACCGGCGGCACCCGCCCACCTGCTCGCGGCGACGCTGGCGCGTGACCCGGCCCGGCCGTTGATCACGTTCTACGACGACGCAACCGGTGAGCGGGTCGAGCTGTCGGCGGCGACCACCGACAACTGGGTGGCGAAGAGCGCCAACCTGCTGCGCGACGACCTGGCCGTGGAGGCCGGCAGCCGGGTCGCGCTGCTGCTGCCGCTGCACTGGCAGACCGCGGTGCTGGCCCTGGCCACGTGGGCGCTCGAGGCCGTCGTCACCGACGCGATCGCCGGAGCCGACGTCGCGGCGGCCGAGGAGTCGCGGTTGCCGGAAGCGCTCGACGCACCCGAGGTCCTCGGCCTGTCGCTGCGCCCGATGAACGCACCGCTGACCGCAACACCGGCCGGCGTGGTCGACTACGGCGCCGAGGTGCTCGCGCACGGTGACCGCTTCGCCTCCTACACGCCGGTCGATCCCGACGCGCCCGCCCTCGACCTCGCCGGCCGGGCGGCGACCGGGCGAGAGCTGGTCGCGGCAACCGCGGCCTACGCCGTCGGGCCGACCGATCGGCTCCTGACGACCCTGCCACTGCTGACGTGGGAGGGCCTGGCCGCCGGGCTGCTCGCGCCGCTCGCCGCGGGCGCCGGGGTCGTGATGTGCCGCAACGCCGAGGCGGCCGCGCTCGAGCGGCGAGCCCGCGAGGAGCGGGTCACCGCGACCGCCGGCGTCGACGTCGACGGGCTACCGCGCCTGGCCTGACGCGGCCATCGCGACGAACGTCGCCAGCGCCTCGGGGTTGGCCATCGCCCCCTCGCTGACGGCCTGATCGACGGGCACGCCGGACAGGATCCGCTTGACCGGCACCTCGCACTTCTTGCCATTGACGGTGCGCGGCACGGCGGCGACCGCCTCGATCGCATCGGGCACGTGCCGGGGCGAGAGCTCCCGCCGGCAGGCGTCGCGGATGGCCGCGCGCAGGTCGTCGTCCACCGTGCCGACGACGAACAGCAGCAGCCGGTCGCCCACGTCGACCACGAGCGAGTCGTCAACCCCGGGCAGCGCCTCGACGACCCGGTAGAACTCCGCGGTCCCCATCCGTACGCCGCCCCGGTTGAGCGTCGAGTCGGACCGGCCGTAGATGACGCACGTGCCCCGCGGGGTGATGCGGATCCAGTCGCCGTGCCGCCAGACGCCCGGGTAGGTCGCGAAGTAGGCCTCCCGCAGCCGGGACCCGTCGTCGTCGCCCCAGAAGCGGACGGGCATCGACGGCATCGGCCGGGTGATGACCAGCTCGCCGAGCTCGTCGACCACCGGCCGGCCGGCGGCGTCGTAGGCCGCGACCGCCGCCCCGAGCAGCCGGCACTGCAGCTCACCGGCGTGGACCGGCAGCACCGGGCACGAGCCGACGATCGCCGTGCAGAGGTCGGTGCCGCCGGAGACCGAGGCGACCAGGAGGTCGTCGCCGACCGCGTCGAGGACCCACGCGAACCCCTCCGGCGGCAGCGGCGCACCCGTCGACCCGACCGTGTGCACCCCCGACAGGTCGGCGAGGTCGCGCGGGCGGACATCGGCGTTCATGCAGGCCTGGATGTAGGGGGCGGAGGTGCCGAAGTAGGTGACGCCGAGCCGCTCGGCCAGCCGCCAGAGCGCGCCCATGTCCGGGTGGCCGGGGCTGCCGTCGTACAGCACGATCGTCGCGCCGACGAGCAGGCCGGAGACGAGGTAGTTCCACATCATCCAGCCGGTCGTGGTGAACCAGAAGAACCGGTCGTCCGGGCCCAAGTCGCTGTGCAGGGCGAGCGCCTTCAGGTGCTCGAGCAGGATGCCGCCGTGCCCCTGCACGATCGGCTTGGGCAGCCCGGTCGTGCCGGAGGAGTAGAGGATCCACAGCGGGTGGTCGAACGCCACTGGCTCGAAGACCAGCTCGGCGGTCTCGGCTTCGAGGTCCGACCAGGCGAGCGCACCCTCGAGCACGGCCGCAGGGTCGAGGTAGGGCAGCAGCACCGTCGCCCGCAAGCCGGGGAGCCGCCCGCGCAGCGTCTCGACGGTGGCCCGCACGTCGACTGCACGGCCGTTGTAGCGGTAGCCGTCGACCGTCAGCAGCACGGTGGGCGTGATCTGGGTGAACCGGTCCGCGACGCCGGTGGCGCCGAAGTCCGGGGAGCACGACGACCAGGTCGCGCCGATGCTGGCGGTCGCGAGGAACCCGACGACCGCCTCGGGGCAGTTGGGCAGCAGTGCCGCCACCCGGTCGCCGCGACCGACCCCCAGCTCGCGCAGCCCGGCGGCGACCGACGCCACCCGGGCACGCAGCTCGTCGGCGGTCAGCTCGACGGCGCGCCCGTCCTCGCACGCGAACACCACCCCGCCCGGCGCGCGCAGCGCGTGCTCTGCGTAGTTGAGGGTGCCGCCCGGGAACCACACCGCTCCGGGCATCGAATCCACGGCCAGCGGCTCGCCGGGCGCGGCGTGCCAGCGCACGTCGAAGTCCGCCGCGAGCGCCGCCCAGAACCGTCCCGGCTGGGCGATCGACCACTGCCAGCAGTCGTCGTACGACGCGAAGCCGTGCCGGTCGAGGAACACGGTCATCCGCGACCGGGCCACCCGCTCGGGGGACGGCTGCCAGAGCAGATCGCCTTCCAAGACCACGCTCGGAGGCTAGCGCCAGGGAAACGCGGCGAGCGCCGCCCACTGCGCGTGCCCGGTCTGGCTGTAGAGGTAGAGGCTCGCGCCGATGCCGCCGTAGCGCTTGGTCACGTCGAGGTAGCGCCAGATCTCCGCGCCCGACGGCAGGCCCGGACGCCCACCCTCGGGCCCCATGTCGTAGGACTGGCCGACCACGTTGACCGGCCGCCACCGGGACAGCCGCTCGACGGCGGTGCGCGCCAGCAGGCCGGGCTCGTTGCAGGACCAGTAGACCATCGGCGCGAAGGCGTCGACGTACGGCGCCTCGGTGGCGTAGGGGTAGGCGGCCATGTTGTGGTCGGTGGGTCGCGGGACCGTCGCGACGACCGGGCGGTTGGCGGCGTACTCCCGCACCAGCGACAGGTAGAGAGCGATCCGCCGCGGCGTCTGGAAGACCCCCTCCGCGGGCGTCTCGACGTCGGGCGCGAAGGCGTCGACCCGCTGGCCGCCGACGCTGAACGCGAGGGCCTGCCCGGCCCGCCGGGCGTCGGCGACCGGGTCGGACAACGTCGGGAAGTCCCACGCCACCACCCGGATGCCCGCCGCGTGCGCGGCCGGCAGCAGCGCCGCGAGCAACGGGTTGCCGTAGTAGCCCTGGTAGCTGCCGCCGGTGCGCACCCAGAGGCTGCGCAGACCGGCCGCCTTGGCCTGCGCGACGACCCGGGCGACGTCGACGTGGCTGTCGGCCCAGGTGGTGAGCCACATGCCCTTGCCGGAGACCGCGGCGAGGTCGACGTGGCGCGGCTTCACCGGGTGCGGCGCCCACAACGCACCCTCGGGCACCGCCGGCGCGCCGAGGGGCTTCGGCTGGTAGGGCCCGCCCTTCGGCGGGGGCGGCGGGCACGGCTGCGGCTGCACCGGCCCCATCGGGATCGGGTAGGGCAACGCGGCCGGCTTCGGCCCGGCAGGGGCGCGGTCGGTCTTCTCGACCCGGCGCGGGGGCGCCGGCGGGCGCGACGACGACGGGGTGGGTGAGGACGTCACGACGTCGGCGGCCGCCCGGCTCTCGGCCGTAGGTCGCGTCGGGCCGTCGCCGTTGCCCGCCACCGCGACGGCCACGCCCGACACGAGGACGCCCGCGCAGACGGCGGCAACGATCCGCTCCCGGCCCATGTGTCCCAGTGTGCGTGCCGTCAACCGGTTACGGGCCTCATCGGCGGACAAACCGGCCGGCCACGCGCCGGTAACATCCGCGCATGACAGCCCGTCTTCGCCTGACCGTGATCGGCACCGGATACCTTGGCGCCACCCACGCCGCGGCGATGGCCGAGCTCGGGTTCGACGTCGTCGGCGTCGACGTAGACCAGGCGAAAGTCGACCGGCTGTCGGCCGGCGAGGTGCCGTTCTTCGAGCCCGGTCTCGAGGAGCTGCTGCGCAAGCACGTCGACACCGGCCGGCTGCGCTTCACCACGTCCTACTCCGAGGCGGGCGAGTTCGGCGACGTGCACTTCCTCTGCGTCGGAACGCCGCAGAAGCGCGGGGAGTACGCCGCCGACCTCACCTACGTCGACGCGGCGGTCGCCTCGCTGACCCCGCACCTGCGGGAGGGCGCCACCGTCGTCGGCAAGTCGACGGTGCCGGTCGGGACCGCCGAGCGGCTCGCGACCCATCTCGACGGCCACGGGCCGGCCGGTGTGGAGCTGGCCTGGAACCCGGAGTTCCTGCGCGAGGGCTACGCCGTCGAGGACACCCTGCGACCCGACCGGCTGGTCTTCGGCGTGCGCTCCGAACGCGGCGAGCAGGTGCTGCGCGAGGTCTACGCCTCGGTCATCGAGGCGGGCAGCCCGGTCGTGGTCTGCGACCTGGCGACCGCGCAGCTGGTCAAGGTCGCGGCCAACGCGTTCCTCGCCACCAAGATCTCGTTCATCAACGCGATGGCCGAGGTGTGCGAGACCGTCCACGGCGACGTGAAGAAGCTGTCCGAGGCGCTGTCGCACGACAGCCGCATCGGCGGCCGGTTCCTGCACGCCGGGCTCGGGTTCGGCGGCGGCTGCCTGCCCAAGGACATCCGGGCGTTCATGGCGCGGGCCGGCGAGCTCGGCGTCGACCAGGCGGTGACCTTCCTCAAGGACGTCGACGCCATCAACATGCGCCGCCGAGAGCGCATGGTCGAGCTCGCGCGCGACGTGGTCGGCAACGGCTTCACCGGCGTACGCGTCGGGGTGCTCGGTGCAGCCTTCAAACCCAACTCCGACGACATCCGCGACTCCCCCGCGCTCGACGTGTCGATGCGGCTGCACCGCATGGGCGCGCAGGTCACGGTCTACGACCCGGCCGCGATCGACAACGCGCGGCGCAGCTACCCCGACCTGACCTACGTCGGCTCGGCGGTCGAGGCGGCCACCGACGCCGACGTGGTGCTGCACCTCACCGAGTGGCGGGAGTTCCGCGACATGGACCCCGCCGTGCTGTCCGGCGCGGTGCGCCACCGGCGCATCGTCGACGGCCGCAACGCGCTCGACCCGTCACGCTGGCGCGCCGCCGGGTGGACCTACCGCGCGCTCGGCCGACCCTGAGCGCGCTCCGCCCGCCCGCAGGGGGTAGGAACTAGCCATGTACGCCGAACCCGATGCCATCGAGCGCGTCCTGGCCATGCACACGTGGGCAGTCGTCGGGCTGTCCGACGACCCGGGCCGCGCGGCATACGACGTCGCGCGGTTCCTCCAGGCCCGCGGGAAACGCATCATCCCGGTGCACCCCGACGGCGGTGAGGCGCTCGGGGAGAAGGCCTACCGGTCGCTGGAGGAGATCCCCGAGCCGGTCGACGTCGTCGACGTGTTCCGCCGCTCGGAGTTCGCCGGCGAGCACGCTGACGAGGCGATCGCCATGGGCGCGAAGGCTGTGTGGTTCCAGCTCGGCGTCGTCGACGAGCAGGCCTACGAGCGGGTGCGTGCGGCCGGGCTGGACATGGTCATGGACACCTGCCCGAAGATCCAGTGGGCTGCCCACGGCCCGGTGTCATAGCCGGTCCCGCAGGCTGCGGTCCTTGGCCTTGGCCGTCTCGGCCAGGTGCCGCTGGAAGTCCTCCATGCGCGCGCGCAGCGACTCGTCGGAGGCGGCGACGACGCGTACGGCGAGCAGCCCCGCGTTGCGCGCACCCGCCACGCCGACCGTGGCGACCGGCACCCCGGCGGGCATCTGCACGATCGACAGCAGCGAGTCGAGACCGTCGAGATGAGCCAGCGGCACCGGCACCCCGATGACCGGCAAGGGCGTGACGCTGGCGAGCATGCCGGGCAGGTGTGCCGCTCCCCCGGCGCCCGCGATGATCACCCGCAGCCCTCGCCCGGCCGCACCCGCGCCGTAGTCGAGCATCTCCCGGGGGGTGCGGTGGGCCGACACCACGTGCACCTCGTGCGCGACGTCGAACTCCCGCAGCGCGACGGCGGCGGCCTCCATGACCGGCCAGTCGGAGTCGCTGCCCATGACGATGCCGACGACGGCCGTCATCCCCCACCTCCGGAAAGTGCGTCGGCCGCGCGGCGGGCGCGGGCGCGTAGCGAGTCGAGATCGTCGCCCGTGACCGTGACGTGGCCGAGCTTGCGGCCGGGGCGCGCCCCCTTGCCGTAGAGGTGCACGTGCACCCCCGGGTCGGCGGCGAGCGTGGCGGGCAGTGATGCGGCCAGGTCGGTGGCCGGGCCGCCGAGCACGTTGACCATGACCGTCCACGGCGCCACCGCCGCGGTGTCCCCCAGCGGCCAGTCGAGGACGGCGCGCACGTGTTGCTCGAACTGGCTGGTGCGCGCACCCTCGATCGTCCAGTGGGCCGAGTTGTGCGGCCGCATCGCCAGCTCGTTGACCACCAGGCCCTCGGCGGTCTCGAACAGCTCGACGGCCAAGACGCCGACCACTCCCAGGCTCTCGGCGATGGTGCGGGCGATCGTGCGCGCCTCGACGGCGCGCTGCGCGGCCAGACCGGGCGCGGGAGAGATCACCTCGACGCAGATGCCGTCGCTCTGGACGGTCTCGACCACCGGCCATTCGCGGACCTCGCCGCTGGGACGGCGAGCGACCACGGCGGCCAGCTCACGGGCGAGCGGGACCCGTTCCTCCACGAGGATCTCGACGTCGGGCAGGGGCTCACCCGGCTCGACGAACCACACGCCTCGCCCGTCGTAACCCCCGCGCACGGCCTTGGCCACGTAGGGCCGGGGCAGCCCGTCGGGGTCGGCGGACCAGCGCGGCACCGGCAGCCCGAGCTCGCCGAGCCGCTCGCGCATGGCCCGCTTGTCCTGGGCGAACAGCAATGCTTCGGGGCCGGGGCGGACGACGGCACCGGAGTCCACCAGCGCCCTCAGGTGGTCCGGCGGGACGTGCTCGTGGTCGAACGTCACGACGTCGCAGCCCTTGGCGAAGCGCAGCAGCTCGTCGCGGTCGCGGTAGTCACCGACCTCGACGTCGGCGGCCACCAGGGCGGCCCCGTCGTCGGGCCGGTCGGCGAGGATGCGCAAGGACAGACCCAGCGCGATCGCCGCCTGGTGCGCCATGCGGGCCAGCTGGCCCGCGCCGACGATGCCGACGACGGGCAGGCCGGTCACGGGGTCGCTCATCGCCTCTCCGGGGCCGCCGCCGCGTCGCGCAGCGACGTCGTGGGGTGAAGGCCGAGCTCCCTGGCGATGAGAATGCGCTGCACCTCGCTGGTGCCCTCGCCGATCTCGAGGATCTTCGAGTCGCGCCAGTGCCGGGCCACCGGGTACTCGTTCATGAACCCGTAGCCGCCGTGGATCTGCGTCGCCGCGCGGGCGTTGTCGACCGCAATCGTGGAGCTGTAGAGCTTCGCGATCGCGGCCTCCTTCTTCACCGGCTCGCCGGCGGCGAGCTTGGCCGCCGCCTGGTAGTAGGCGGCGCGGGCCACGTGGGTGCGCATCTCCATGTCCGCGATCATGAAGGCGATCGACTGGTAGGTGCCGATCGGCTGGCCGAACGCCTCGCGCTCCCGGGCGAACTTCACCGACTCGTCGACACAGGCCTGCGCCAGGCCCACGGCGAGCGCCGAGATCGCGATCCGGCCCTCGTCGAGCGTCTGCAGGAACTGCGCGTAGCCACGGCCCCTCTCACCGAGCACGTTGGCCTCGGGCACCCGGCAGTCCTCGAAGACCAGCTCGCGGGTGTCGGAGGCGTGCCAACCGACCTTGTCGTACTTCCGCGAGGCGCGGAAGCCCTCGGTCGGCACCGGCACGATGATCGAGGTCAGCTCCTTGCGCCCGCCCGGCTGCTCGCCGGTGACGCACAAGACGGTGACCAGCCGCGTGATGTCGGTGCCCGAGTTGGTGATGAACGCCTTGGTGCCGTTGATCACCCAGTCGCCGTCGCGTAGCTCGGCCCGGGTGCGCGCCGCTCCGGCGTCGGAACCGCCGCCCGGCTCGGTCAACCCGAAGGCCCCGAGCGCCTCGCCGCGGCAGAGCATCGGCAGCCAGGTGCGCTTCTGCTCCTCGCTGCCGAACCGGTAGATCGGCATCGCACCGAGCCCGACGGCGGCCTCCAGCGTGATCGCGACGGAGGAGTCCGCGCGGGCGAGCTCCTCGATGGCGAGGCAGAGTGCGAAGAAGTCGCCCCCCATGCCGCCGTAGTCCTCGGGGAAGGGCAGCCCGAACAAGCCCATCTCCCCCATCCGGGCGACGATCTCGTAGGGGAACTCTCCGGTGCGGTCGAGCTCCTCGGCGCGCGGCGCCACCACGTCACGGGCGAACTCCGCGACGGTCGCGCGCAGCGCCTCGTGCTCGTCCGACAACCGGAAGTCCACGGCCAAAGTCTCGCATTACGCTGCACCGGTGCGGCGTTTCGGTGACCTCCTGAGCGAGGCGTCCAAGTTCGGCGCCGTGGGAGTCGTCAACCTCGCCCTCGACATTTCGGTGTTCAACCTGCTGCGGGTTGCCGTCGTCAGCGAGAAGCCGCTGACCGCCAAGGCGATCTCGATGTCGCTCGCGGCCACCTCGTCGTACTTCATGAACCGGCACTGGACGTGGCGCGACCGGGCGCGGACCGGCGTACGCCGGGAGTACGTGCTGTTCATGGTGCTGTCCGCCGTCGGTCTCGGGCTGACCGAGACGTGCCTCGCGATCTCGCACTACGTGCTGGGCTTCCACAGCGT
The DNA here is from genome assembly GCA_035690485.1 of Mycobacteriales bacterium. Taxonomy (NCBI): domain Bacteria; kingdom Bacillati; phylum Actinomycetota; class Actinomycetes; order Mycobacteriales; species Mycobacteriales bacterium. Next base: position 39,081 of record DASSKL010000052.1, read on the forward strand.
GCTGGCGGACAACATCGCGGCGAACGGCGTCGGCCTGGTCGTCGGGATGGTCTGGCGGTTCTGGTCGTTCCGCCAGTGGGTGTTCCTGCCGGTCGAGCCGGTCGCCGAGGCGACCGCCGACGCGGCGCACAACGCCCCGGTGTGACGTCACCGCGGCAACCGGCCCGCCGGTGCAGCCGCACGAACCGGCATGCGCACGGGGTCTCCGGGCATACCGACCTCGACAGCCGCTGACGTCGAGGAGGGTGCAGCGATGGTGCGCACGGGCCTGCGCGGGCTGGCCGGACTCTGCCTGTTCGTGGTGACGGCGATCCTGCTGGCGTACGTGCCGACGATCTACTACGACCAGCACTACCTCGGCGCGCTGTTCGTCTTCGCCTCGATCGCCCTGCTCGGCTGCGCGATCCTCGTCATGGTCGCCAACCACAACAGCTCGATCGAACGCTTCGGCTGGACGTTCGGCGCCGTCGTCATGACGGTGATCCTCGGTGGCTACGTCGCCAGCCGCACGATCGGGCTCGTCTCCTACCAGGACCCGCACTGGATCTGGCCGGGCAGCGTCACCCTCGCCGCGGTCGCGGTCTTCGACCTGTGCTTCCTGGTGCGGATGCGGCGTCGTGACGACCGCGCGCCCGCACCGGCCTATCCGGACAGCGGCGCGTCGTTCAGCACCCGGCGCCGCGCGGCCCGGCAGCGCGCCGGGCTGTCGTAGCCGGCGCTCAGACCGGCGTGACGCCGTGCCGGCGGCGGGAGAACGACCGGTCCTTGCTGCGCGCGAAGGCGAGACGGCGGATCAGTTCCGAGCGCAGGTCCTCCGGCTCGACGATGTCGTCGACGACCAGCTCGGCGGCGAGCCGGACGATGTCGATGTCGGTCTCGTACTCGGCTCGCAGGCCCTCGACGTAACGCTCGCGCTCCGCCTCGTCGTCGATCTCGGCGATCTTGTTGGCGTAGACCGCGTTGACGGCGGCCTCCGCCCCCATGACGGCGATCTTCGCGGTCGGTAGGGCGATGCAGGCGTCGGGCTCGAAGCCGGGGCCGGCCATGGCGTAGAGGCCGGCGCCGTAGGCCTTGCGGACCACGACGGAGATCTTCGGCACCGTCGCCTCGGAGACGGCCGAGATCATCTTCGCCCCGTGCCGGATGATGCCGGCCTTCTCGACCGCGGTGCCGACCATGAAGCCCGGCACGTCGGCGAGGAAGACCAGCGGCACGTTGAACGCGTCGCACAGCTGGATGAACCGCGTCGCCTTGTCGGCGGAGTCGACGAACAGCACGCCGCCCTTGAACATCGGGTTGTTGGCGACGACCCCCACGACCTCGCCGTCGAGGCGGCCGAAACCGACGGTGAGCTCCTTGGCCCACAGCGCGTGGATCTCGAAGAAGGACCCCTCGTCGAGCAACCCGCCGAGGTAGCGGCGCATGTCGAACGCCTGCCGCTCGCTCTCCGGCACCAGCGCCCGCAGGTCGGTCGGCGGCGCGGGCTTGGAGGCAGCCGCCGGCGGCGGGCCCTGCCAGTTCGACGGCAGGTACGACAGGTAGCGGCGTACGGCGTCGATCGCCTCGCGCTCGTCGGCGGCCAGGTAGTGCCCGACGCCGGACTGCGAGCAGTGCACCCGGGCCCCGCCCATCTCCTCGAGCGTGGTCTTCTCGCGGACCACCATCTCGACCATGCGGGGGCTGCCGAGGTACATCGACGCGTTGCCCTCGACCATGATCGTGATGTCGCAGAACGCCGGGATGTAGGCCCCGCCGGCGGCCGACGGGCCGAACAGCGCGCACACCTGCGGGATCGAGCCGGAGGCCCGCACCTGGGTGTGGAAGATCTTCCCCGCGCCACGGCGACCCGGGAACATCTCGACCTGGTCGGTGATCCGCGCGCCGGCGGAGTCGACGAGGTAGACCATCGGGACCTGCAGCCGGTAGGCCGTCTCGATGATGCGGATGATCTTCTCGACCGTGCGGGCACCCCACGAGCCGGCCTTCACGGTGGAGTCGTTGGCCATCAGCGCGACCGGGCGGCCGTCGACGGTCGCCGTACCGGTGACGACGGCGTCGGCCGGCAGGTCGCCGGCGAGCGCGTTGGCGAAGACGCCGTCCTCGACGAAGGACCCGTCGTCGACGAGCAGCGCGATGCGCTCGCGGGCGAAGAGCTTGCCCTTGTCCGCGTTGGCATCGTGGTAGCGCGGTGCGCCGCCCTTCTCGATCGTGGCGCGCAGCGCCGGCACGTCGTCGGTCACAGGGCGGAGGGTAGTTGGCGCCCCGGCGCTATCCGGCGAGGCGGGTGCGCGGCCCGGCCCGCAGCACCTGGCTGGGCAGGGTGCGCCCGACGATGCGCTCGGCCTCGGCGGCCGCCTCGATCATCGCCTCGAGGTCGACACCGGTGGTGACGCCCATGTCCTCGACCATGTGCACGAGCTCCTCGGTGGCGATGTTGCCGGTCGCCCCGGGGGCGTAGGGGCAGCCGCCGAGCCCACCGACCGACGCGTCGAAGTCGGCGACGCCCAGCTCGAGGGCGGCGAGCACGTTGGCGAGCCCGGTGCCGCGGGTGTTGTGGAAGTGCAGGTTGAGCGGCGCGTCCGGGTGCGCCATCCGCAGCTCGCCGACCAGCCTGGTGACCCGGGTCGGCGTCCCCATGCCGGTCGTGTCGCCGAAGGACACGCTGTCGGCGCCGTCGCGGATCGCGCGGCCGACCACGTCGACGACCCGCTGCACCGGCACGTCACCCTCGTAGGGGCAGCCGAACGCCGTCGACACGATGACCTGGCAGGTGCCGCCGGCCGCGTGCACGCGGTCGAGGATCTGGGCGATGTCGTCGAGCGACTCCTCGGTGGAGCGGTTGACGTTCTTGCGGTTGTGCGTGTCGCTCGCGCTGACGACGGCCTCGAGCTCGGTGAAGCCGGCCTGCAGCGCCCGCTGCGCGCCGCGCAGGTTCGGCACGAGCGCGGAGTAGCGCACGTCGGGGTTGCGCTCGATCCGGTCCCACACCGCGTCGGCGTCGGCCATCTGCGGGATCGCCTTGGGGTGCACGAAGCTGACCGCCTCGATGCGGCGCACGCCGGTGCGCGACAGCGCATCGACCAGCGCGACCTTCGCCTCGGTGGGGACCGGGTCTTCGTTCTGCAGGCCGTCGCGCGGCCCGACCTCGCGCAGGCTGATCGACGCGGGCAGGTCGGACATGCTCACACCCCCGGCCAGTCGGGCCGGCGCTTGTCGTTGAAGGCCGCGATGCCTTCCTGGCGGTCGGCGGAGAACGCCGCAGTCCGCCAGGCGGCGTCCTCGACGTCCATCGCGGCCGCGTAGTCGAGCCCGAGGCCGCTGCGCAGCGCCCGTTTCGCGGCGCGGACGGCGACCGGTGAATTCGTCGCGATCTGCTGCGCCACCTCCAGCGCGACGTCGCGCGCGCGGCCCGCGGCGACCCGGCGGTCGACCAGGCCGAGGCTCTCGGCCTCCTCGACGGCGACACGCCGCCCCGTGAGCACGAGATCGGCGGCCCGCCCGGGCCCGAGCCGGCGCAGGGCCAGCTGCGTGCCGCCACCGCCCGGCACCAGGCCGATCGTCACCTCCGGCAGGCCGAACACCGCGGTGTCGTCGGCGACGACGAGGTCGCAGGACAGCGCGAACTCGCAGCCGCCGCCGAGCGCGTAGCCGTGGACCGCCGCGACCGTCGGCTGGGGCAGGTGCAGCACGCCGCCGAACGCCCGGCGGAAGACCGTGCGCTGGTGCAGGAAGTCGGCCTGGCTGAAGGCGTTGCGCTCCTTGAGGTCCGCACCCACGCAGAAGGCTCGGTCACCCGCGGCGGAGAGGACCACCGCACGCACGTCGCCGTCCGCCGCGAGGTCGCCGGTCGCCGCGGCCATCTCCTCGGCCATCGCGGTCGACAGCGCGTTCATCGCCGCCGCCCGGTCGAAGGTGAGCTCGGCGACGTGCCCGTGCCGCTGGAGCCGAAGGTGTTCGTAGGCCGCCACGACTCGACGCTACCCATCGCTGCCGGCGCGGCGCAGCAGCGAGGTCTCGAGGTGCTCGAAGCCGCGCACCGAGCGGCGGCGCAACCGGCGCAGCTCGAAACCGTCGACACCGTCGAGCTCGGAGGCGAGGTCACGGTCGACCAGCACCGTGCCGGGTCGCGCCAGCGAGGTCAGCCGGCTGGCCAGGTTGACCGGCGTCCCATAGACGTCGCCGAGCCGGGTCAGCACGGTGCCGCACGCCAGGCCGACGCGCACCGGCGGCAGGTCGGCTTCGTCGCCGATGATCTCGGCAAGCGCCAGACCGATCTCGGCGACGTCGACCGGCCGCTCGGCGACGAACAGGATCTCGTCGCCCACGGTCTTGACGACCCGCCCGTGGTGCGCCGCCACGATGTCGGCCGCCTGGCTCTCGAACGACTCCACCAGCCCGGCGAGCTCGGTCTCGGTGAGCCGGCGCGACAGCGACGTGAAGCCGACGAGGTCGGCGAAGCCGACCCCGAGCGAGCGCGCGGTCAGCTCCTCGGGCGTGGTGGCGAGGGCCCGCCCGGTCACCGCGACCAGGTGCCGCCGCCAGACGTGCCTGGTCAGCCGCTCGAGAACCGGCAGCAGGAAGCGCGCCGTCTCGAAGAGGTCCCGCTCGGAGACCTCGATGCCCTGGCGCAGGATCAGCTCGGCCACCGACTCGACCTGCCACTCGGCGAGCCGCGACAGCGTCTGGCCCATGGCCCGCGTCATCGCCAGCAGGGTGACCTGGTCGACGACCCCGGCCTCGACGAGGGCCACGGCCTCGCGCAGCGCCTGCACGTCGTTGTCGGTGAACGACCGGTCGTCGTCGGCGACGTCGGCGAACCCGAGCGCCCGCCACATCCGGTCCGCCAGCTCGACCGGCACGTCGGAGCGGGCCGCCACCTCGGCGCGGGTGTAGAGCCGCGGACCACCGAGCACGAGCTCCTCGAGCTCGCGCCGGGTGACGTCGCCGTCGTCGTCGTTCACGCGTCGCTCCGCCGGAGGTCCACGGCGTCGGCCTCCATCCGCGCGTGCAGCGCCAGCTGCAGCCGCTCGACGTGCGGCACGTCGTCGAGCACCAGCTGCCCGCGCTCGCCGGCCGACTCGACGACCAGCGTGCCGCAGCCGAACAGCCGGTCGCTGAGCGAGCGCGTGAACGACACGTCGTTGATGCGGGACAGCAGCACGTCGCGACCGCGTCGGGTCAACACACCGGTGCGTACGACGAGCCGCCGGTTCGTCAGGACGATGCGGGTCGCCTGCCAGACGAGCCACGGCCGCAGCGACCAGCCGACCAGCAGGATGGCCGCGATCGCGAGGATCGCCCAGCGCGCCGGCCGCTGCCAGTCGCCGGACGGGATCGCCGTGGCGCCGAAGGCCGACAGCCCGGCGATGACCGGCACCCGCACGAACGGCCAGAACAACCGCTTGGCGTGCGGGTGCAGGTCCATGACGACCTGCTCGTCGGTGTCGAGCCAGCGCACGGCACCATCCTGCCCGTTCAAGACTGCGGGCGCTCTCGCCGACGACGCGAAAGGCCTCCAGTCGGCCGTGGCCGCCATGCCTCAGGGCCTGCGCAACCTGCTGGTGAACAAGGACCACGTGGCGCGCCCGCTAGCCCTCCGGGCGTAGGTGCACGACGTCGCCGGCCGCCCACGACTGCTCGGCCCCGTCGTCGGTGCGCAACCGCAGCCGCCCGTCGTCGTCGACGGAGGTGGCCGTGCCGACGACGTGCGCGCCGGCGGGCAGCTCCAGCCGCACCCGCCGGCCGATCGTCTCGCAGACCTCGCGGTAGGCCGGCAGCACGGACTCCGCGGAGCCCGCGGCCCGCACCCACGCGATGTAGCGGCGGTCGAAGGCGCGCAGCAGCTCTTTGAGCAGCGAGGTGCGGTCGGTCACTGCGGCGCCGGCGAGCAGCAGCGAACCGGCCCGCTCGTCGGGCAGCTCGTCGGCGCGCGTGGTCACGTTCAGGCCGGTGCCGACGACGACCGCGTCACCATCCGGCAGCGCGACAGCCTCGGCCAGGATCCCGGCCAGCTTGCGCCCCCCGGCGGCGTCGAGCAGGTCGTTGGGCCACTTGAGCCGCACGTCGAGGCGCCCGATCGCGGTCACGGCCTCCGCCACGGCAAGCCCGGCGAGCAGCGGCACGAGACTCCGCCGCGGCGGGGGCACCTGCGGGCGGAGCAGTACCGAGAAGGTCAGGCCGGCGCGCGGCGGCGACGTCCACGTCCGCCCGAGCCGGCCCCGCCCCGCGGTCTGCCGCTCGGCCACCACGACGAGCCCTTCCGGCGCGCCGGCGCGGGCCGCCGCGGCGACGTCGGCGTTCGTCGACTCCGACTCCTCGACGACGCGCAGGTCGCGCCACATCGTCCCTGCGAGGTCACGGGCCAGGCCGCGCCCGTCCAGCGGTGGGCGGTCGAGATCGCTCCAGCGCGAGCTCACCCGGTGTTCTGCAATCCGGCCGACACCCCGCCCAGCGTGAGCAGCAGCAGGCGGCGCGCCGGCTCGGCGGCCGCACCGTCGGGATCGGCGCGCAATGCCGACAGTGCCCGCAGCTGCAGGTGAGAGAGCGCGTCGACGTACGGGTTGCGCAGGTCGACGGCGCGGGAGAGCACCCGCCGCCGGGCGAGCAGCCGGTCGTGGCCGGTCACCGCGAAGACCATCCGCACCGTGCGGTCGTACTCCTCGAGGATCTGCGCGGTGAGGTCGGGCCGGGCGCCCAGGGCGAGGTAGCGCTGCGCGATCGCCCGGTCGGCCTTGGCCAGGCTCATCTCGACGTTGTCGATCATCGACTCGAACAGCGGCCACTCGGCGTAAGCCGCCTGCAGCTCCGCAATCCCGTCCGCCGCCGCGGCCTCGAAGCCGGTGCCGAGGCCGTACCACCCCGGCAGGTTGGCTCGCGTCTGCGTCCAGGCGAACACCCACGGGATCGCCCGCAACGTCTCGAGTCCGCCACCGGTGCGCCGCCGCGACGGCCGTGACCCGATCTGCAGCTCGCCGAGCTCCTCGAGCGGGCTCACCCGCGCGACGTAGTCGGCGAAGCCCTCGGTCTCGACCAGCGAGCGGTACGCCGACCGCGCCGCGTCCCCGATCCGCCGGGCCAGTCCACTGAAGCGGGCCGCCGCGTCGGCGGTGCGGCGCTCGACGTCGGCGGTCGAGGCGAGCAGCACGGCGCTCGTCACCTGCTCGACGTGGCGAACTCCGATCGGCGCGTGGCCGTAGCGGGCGGAGATCACCTCGCCCTGCTCGGTGACCTTGAACCGGCCGGCGACCGACCGCGGCGCGCTCGACAGCACCGCGCGACCCGCCGGCCCACCGCCGCGGCCGAGCGCCCCGCCACGACCGTGGAAGAGCGTGAGCGCCAGGCCGTGCCGGTCCGCCCAGCCGGCGAGCGCACCCTGCGCGTCGTACAACGACAGCGTCGCGCTGACCGGGCCGACGTCCTTGGCGGAGTCGGAGTAGCCGAGCATGACCTCGACCCGGCCCCCGGTCGAGTCGAGCCACGTCTGCGTCGAGGGCAGCGGCAGCCACTCGTCGAGGACGTCGACCGCGTGCCGCAGGTCGTCCTGCGTCTCGAACAGCGGCACGACGTCGATGACCAGCGGCCTCGCCCCGACCGCGAGTCGGGCCAGCGCCCGCACCGCGACGAGGTCTGCGGCGGAGCGGGTGAAGCTGACGACGTGGCGGCGGCAGGCCTCGACCCCCCAGCGGTCCTGCAGGGCGGCCATCGTCCGCAGCGTGGCGAGCACCTCGGTCGCCGTCGGGTCGTCGGTCTCCCGGACGTCGGCGGCACAGGCCGCCACGTCCAGAGCGCCGACCTCGTAGGCCACGCCGAGGGCCGCGAGCGCCGACCGGTGCACGTCGGAGTGCTGGCGCACCTCGAGGCCGGCCAGGTGGAAGCCGAACGTCTCGACCTGCCAGAGCAGGTGCTGCACCTCGCCGTACGCCGATCGCAGTGCGCCGGCCTGCGCCAGCGAGTCCTGCAGCAGCCGCAGGTCGGCGAGCAGCTCGTCGGCGCTGCGGTAGGCGAGGTCGGCGTCGCGGGTGCGGGTTGCGGTGATGCGGGCGGCGGCGTGCAGCAGCCACTGCCGGTGCGGCTCGCCGGGCGAGGTCGTCGCGAGCTCGGCAAGCAGGTCCGGATGTGCGTCGGCGGCGCGCTGCAGCGCCGCCCGCAGCCTGTCGTCCGGTGGGGTGGTGCCGGCGTCGAGGGTCAGGGTGCGCCCGATCCGGGTCGCCGCGGTCGCTAGCGCCCGGAGCACGTGATCGGCCTGGATCTCCATCGCCTGCCGGGTGATCGTGGCGGTGACGTGCGGGTTGCCGTCGCGGTCGCCGCCGATCCACGACCCGTAGCGCAGGTAGGCGGGCACCCGCGGGGGCGACGCCCCCGCAGCCTCGCCGGACAGCGCCAGCTCGAACTCCCGGTAGACCGCCGGCACCATCGTGAACAGCGTGTCGTCGAAGACCGCCATCGCCGCCCGGACCTCGTCCAGCGGTCCGGGTCGCACCCGACGCAGCTGCGCGGTGCGCCAGAGCGTGGTGATCTCCTCCAGCAGCCGGCGGCGGGCGTCGGCCACCTCCAGCGGCCCCAGCCGCGGGTCGTCGAAGCGGTCGAGCTGCGCACCGATGCGGCGTACGGCCGCCTGCACCGCCCGCCGGCGGGCCTCGGTCGGATGGGCGGTCAGCACCGGGTGCACGCGCAAGCCGGCCAGCGCCTCGTCCAGCGACGCGGCATCGAGCCGCGTGGCGACGCCGGCGAACGAGTCAGGCCGCGGGTCGTCCGCCGGGCGCGCCCGCAAGGCGCGCACCCGCTGCCGCTCCTCCGCGAGGTTGACGAGCTGGAAGTAGGCCGTGAACGCGCGGGCCACGTCCTCGGCCCGCTCGTCGTCGTACGCCGACGCGACCCGGACCGGCTCGTCGGGATCGCCCCCCGCGCGCGCGGCGATGACCGCCTGCCGCAGCCGCTCGACGTCGGCGAGCAGGTCGGCGCCCCCGCTCTCCGTCAGCACCTGGCCGAGAGCGTCGCCGAGCAGGCGCACGTCGCGGCGCAGCTCCGCGGGGATCTCCCCGGCGGCCGCGTCTCGCGCGACCGCACCCGGCCCGACCGTCACCCGGCGAGACTATTCACGGGCGCCTCTAGGCTTGCCGCCATGTCCGCAGCGCCGCAGGAGCAGTCCCCCGACATCCACACCACCGCCGGCAGGCTCGCCGACCTCGAGGCCCGCAACGCCGAGGCCGTGCACCTCGACGAGAAAGCCGTCGCCAAGCGTCGCGAGCAGGGCAAGATGACCGCCCGCGAGCGGATCGAGGCTCTGCTCGACCCCGGGTCGTTCGTCGAGACCGATGCGCTGGTGCGGCACCGGGCGCAGGAGTTCGGGCTGCCGTACAGGCGGCCGTTCGGCGACGGTGTCGTGACCGGCTACGGCACGGTCGAGGGCCGGCCGGTCTGCGTGTTCAGCCAGGACGCGACGGTCTTCGGCGGCAGCCTCGGCGAGGTCTACGGCGAGAAGATCGTCAAGATCATGGACCTGGCGCTGAAGACGGGCTGCCCGATCGTCGGCATCAACGAGGGAGCGGGCGCCCGGATCCAGGAAGGCGTGGTCTCCCTCGGCCTCTACGGCGAGATCTTCTACCGCAACACGATGGCGTCCGGCGTCGTCCCGCAGATCTCGCTGATCATGGGCGCCTGCGCGGGCGGCCACGTCTACTCGCCGGCGATCACCGACTTCACGCTGATGGTCGACCAGACGTCCTACATGTTCATCACCGGCCCCGACATCATCAAGACGGTCACCGGCGAGGACGTCACGTTCGAGGACCTCGGCGGCGCGCGGGCCCACAACACGAAGTCCGGCGTCGCGCAGTTCATGGCCCACGACGAGGCCGACTGCCTCGAGCTGACCCGGGCGCTGCTCGCCTACCTGCCGAGCAACAACATGGAGGAGCCGCCCGGCTACGCCGGCGAGGACCTCGAGTCGCTGGAGCCCGACACCGCGCTCGACACGTTCATCCCCGACTCGTCCAACCAGCCCTACGACATGCACACGGTCATCGAGCACGTGCTCGACGACGGCGAGTTCCTCGAGGTCCACGCGCACTTCGCGCAGAACATGGTCTGCGGCTTCGGTCGCATAGACGGCCGCTCGATCGGCATCGTCGCCAACCAGCCGATGGCGTTCGCCGGCACCCTCGACATCGACGCCTCCGAGAAGGCGGCGCGGTTCGTGCGCACCTGTGACGCGTTCAACGTGCCGGTCGTGACGTTCGTCGACGTGCCCGGCTTCCTGCCCGGCACCGACCAGGAGTGGGAGGGCATCATCCGCCGCGGAGCGAAGCTGATCTTCGCCTACTCGGAGGCCACCGTGCCCAAGGTCACGGTGATCACGCGGAAGGCCTACGGCGGGGCCTACGTCGTCATGGGCTCCAAGCACCTGCGGGCCGACATCAACCTGGCCTGGCCGTCGGCGGAGATCGCGGTCGTCGGCGCGCAGGGCGCGGTCAACATCATCCACCGCCGGCGCATCGCGGCAGCCGACGATCCCGAGGCCGAGCGAGCGACGCTGATCGCGGAGTACACCGACCACTTCGCGACGCCCTACCTGGCCGCCGAGCGTGGCTACGTCGACGCGGTGATCCGACCTTCCGACACCCGGCGAGAGGTGATTCGCGCGCTGCGCCAGCTGCGCACCAAGCGCGAATCCTTGCCGCCCAAGAAGCACGGCAACATCCCGCTGTGAGCGAGTCCGAGCCCGTGCTTCGAGTCGTCAAGGGCACCCCCACGCCGGAAGAGCTGGCCGCGCTGGTGGCGGTCGTCGCCGCCCGGGCGAGGGCCGCCGCCCCGCCGGAGGAATCCTCACTCCGGCTCTCGCGCTGGGTGGCCTCCGGGCTCGAGCGCGGCGCGCGTACCCGGGCCAACTGGTAGCCGACCGCGTAACCGACGGGTGACCGGCTGGCAGCAGCCGGCGCGGCGACGGTCCGTAGACTCGGCCCGCCGCCCGTCACGACGAGAACCGAGAGGGCACTCGTGCGCAAGGTCCTGATCGCCAACCGGGGCGAGATCGCCGTCCGCGTGATCCGCGCGTGCCGTGACGCCGGTCTCGGCAGCGTCGCGGTCTACGCCGATCCCGATCGCGACGCGCTGCACGCACGCCTCGCCGACGAAGCGTTCGCCCTGGGCGGCAACACGCCGCGCGAGTCCTATCTCGACATCACGAAGATCCTCGCCGCGGCCGACCAGAGCGGCGCCGACGCCGTACACCCCGGCTACGGCTTCCTCTCCGAGAACGCTGACTTCGCTCAGGCGGTCCTCGACGCCGGCCTCACCTGGATCGGCCCACCGCCCGACGCGATCCGGCTGCTCGGCGACAAGGTGCAGGCCCGCCACCTCGCGCAGAAGGTCGGCGCCCCGCTCACCCCCGGCACCCCCGACCCGGTGTCCGGGGTCGAGGAGGTGCTCGCGTTCGTCGAGCAGCACGGCCTCCCGATCGCCATCAAGGCGGCGTTCGGCGGCGGCGGCCGCGGGCTCAAGGTCGCCCGCGAGGGCGACAACGTCGGCGACCTCTACGAGTCGGCGGTGCGCGAGGCCGAGGGGGCGTTCGGCCGGGGCGAGTGCTTCGTCGAGCGCTACCTCGACAGGCCACGGCACGTCGAGACCCAGATCCTCGCCGACACGCACGGCAACGTCGTCATCGTCGGCACCCGCGACTGCTCGCTGCAGCGCCGCTACCAGAAGCTCGTCGAGGAGGCACCCGCGCCGTTCCTCACCGCCGCGCAGCGCGAGACCCTCTACGAGGCGAGCCGCCGGATCTGCAAGGAGGCCGGCTACGTCGGCGCCGGCACCTGTGAGTTCCTCGTCGGGCAGGACGGCTCGATCTCCTTCCTCGAGGTCAACACCCGGCTGCAGGTCGAGCACCCGGTCACCGAGGAGACGGCCGGGGTCGACCTGGTCCGCGAGATGTTCCGGATCGCCGACGGCGAGGCGCTGGCGTTCACCGACCCGGAGCCGCGCGGGCACGCGATCGAGTTCCGCATCAACGGCGAGGACGCCGGCCGCAACTTCCTCCCGGCGCCGGGGACGGTCACGTCGTGGCGGGTGCCCGAGGGTCCCGGCGTACGCCTCGACTCCGGGGTCGAGGCCGGCGACGTGATCGGCGGCAACTTCGACTCGATGCTCGCCAAGCTCATCGTGCGCGGCGCCGACCGCAAGGAGGCGCTCGAGCGGGCCCGGCGGGCGCTCGACGAGTTCGAGGTCGGGGGCATGCCGACGGTCATCCCGTTCCACCGGGCGGTGGTGCGGGACCCGGCGTTCACCTCCGAGCCGTTCACCGTGCACAACCGCTGGATCGAGACCGAGTGGGACAACACGGTGCCGCCCTACGCCGGCGCCGCCGAGACCCCGGAGCCGGCCGAGCGCGACCGGGTCACGGTCGAGGTGGGCGGGCGCCGGCTCGAGGTCGTGCTGCCCGCGGGCCTGGGCAGCATCGGCGCGGGCGCCGGGCCGGCCAAGCGGTCGGCGCCGAAGCGCCAGCGCTCCTCGGGGGGCCCGGCGGCCGGCGGCGACTCGCTGACCTCACCGATGCAGGGCACGATCGTCAAGGTCGCGGTCTCCGACGGCGACACGGTCGAGGCCGGTCAGCTGGTCGTCGTCCTCGAGGCGATGAAGATGGAGCAGCCGCTCAACGCGCACAAGGCCGGCACGGTGAGCAAGCTCGCCGCCGAGGTCGGCGCGTCGGTGACGAGCGGCGCCGTGATCTGCGAGATCACCGACTGACGGGCGCCGGCTCGGCTGCTACTCGATCTCGGTAGCCGTGGGGCCGACGGTGCGGCAGGGGCGTGACCTGAGGTCTGCGACGTAGTCGTCGGGAGCGCCCGCACGCTCGGCCGCGTCGGCGAGCAGCCCGAGGTAGCGCGCCGACGGCAGCCCGCCCTCGTAGGCGTCGAGCACGTAGAGCCAGGTCAGCACGTCGCCGTCGAGCATGTGCACCCGCAGCCGCAGCTTGCGGTAGAGCCCGATGTCGACACCCTCCCACTGGTCTAACCGTTCCTCGTCCTCGTGGCTGACCTCGTAGACCATGACGAACACGGTCGACATCGGGTCTTCGACGACGGTCGGCAGCGCGCCCTCCCAGCCGTAGTCCTCGCCGCCGAACGTGAGCCGCCAGCCCTCGACCCAACCGCTGCCCCGGCACGGCGAGTGGGGGCAGTAGAACCGCATCCGGTCGGGGTCCAGGTTGGACCCGTAGGCGGCATACAGGCTCACCCCCCGAGCCTAAGTTGCGAGACCCGAACTTCCGGTCCCGGCCGCGCGCCGTGTCGTGGGCAACAATGCGCTACGTGCGTATCGCGATCGTCGGAGGCGGCCCCGCCGGCTACGAAGCGGCCCTGATGGCCGCGCAGCTCGACGCCGAGGTCGTGGTCGTCGACAGCGACGGCATCGGCGGCGCCTGCGTGCTCCGCGACTGCGTGCCGTCGAAGACGCTGATCGCCACCTCCGACACGCTGACCGCGTTCGCCGGCGCGCCGCGACTCGGCGTGACGCTGCCCGAGGGCACCCAGCCCAGGCTCGACCTGCGGCAGGTCAACGAGCGGGTCAAGGGGCTCGCGGCGGCGCAGTCGGCCGACATCACCGCCCGGCTGGCACGGGAGGGCGTCGAGATCATCGAGGGCAGCGGCCGGCTGGTCGGCAACGGCCGAGTCGTGGTGCGTACGGCGGAGCGGCGCGAGCGCGGCATCGGCGCCGATGCGGTCATCGTGGCTACCGGCGCCTCGCCGCGCGTGCTGCCCGGCGCCGAGCCGGACGGCGAGCGGATCCTGTCGTGGCGAGAGGTCTACGACCTCACCGAGCTGCCCGAGCACCTCGTCGTCGTCGGCTCCGGCGTCACGGGCGCGGAGTTCGCCAATGCCTACCAGGCGATGGGCGTGCACGTGACGTGGGTGTCGAGCCGCGACCGGGTGATGCCGAGCGAGGACGCCGACGCGGCGCTGCTGCTCGAGCGGGTGTTCACGCGCCGCGGCATGACGATCGTGAAGCAGGCGCGGGCGGCGAGCGTCGAGCGCACCGCCGACGGCGTCGTCGTGAAGTGCGAGGACGGCCGCACGATCGAGGGCAGCCACGCGCTGATGGCGGTGGGGTCCACCCCCAACACCGACGGGCTCGGCCTCCCGGACGTGGGCGTCGCACTCGGCGCGGGCGGCCACGTCCAGGTCGACCGGGTCAGCCGCACCACCGCGCCCGGCGTCTACGCCGCCGGCGACGTCACGGGCGTGCTCCCGCTGGCATCCGTCGCCGCCATGCAGGGCCGCATCGCGGTCTGGCACGCGTTGGGCGAGGCGGTCACCCCGCTGCGGCTGTCGACGGTGGCCGCCAACGTCTTCACCGACCCGGAAATCGCCACGGTCGGCCTCGCCGAGGGGGAACCCGACGTGGGCGGCATTCCGGCGCGCACGGTCAAACTGCCGCTCGCGACGAACCCCAGGGCGAAGATGCAGGGACTGGACGACGGGTTCGTCAAGCTGTTCGCCCGGCCCGGCACCGGCACGGTACTGGGCGGCGTGGTGGTCTCGGCCCGGGCCAGCGAGCTGATCCTCCCGGTGTCGATGGCCGTGCAGCACTCGCTGACCGTCGACCAGCTGGCGCACACGTTCTCGATCTACCCGTCGCTGTCCGGCAGCCTGATCGAGGCCGCCCGCCAGCTGACGACGCACGCCCCGTCGTAGACCGTCCCCTTGCCGGCGGCCCGTCGGCACCGGCAGCCGCCGGCGCCGACGCGGATCGCCTCGGTCAGAAGGCGTCCGCCGGGCGGTAGGTCCCCCAGATCTCGCGCAGCGCGTGGCAGACCTCGCCGACGGTGGCCCGGGCGCGCAGCGCGTCGCGCATCGGGTAGAGGACGTTGTCGCTGCCGGTCGCGGCCTTCTGCAGGTCGACGAGCAGCCGGCGTACCTCGTCGTTGTCGCGGTCACGCCGCAGCTGCTCGAGCCGGCGGCACTGCTCGGCCTCGATCGTGGGATCGACGCGCAGCGGCTCGTAGGCCTCCTCGTCCTGCACGGCGAACCGGTTGACGCCGACCACCGTGCGCTCCTGGCGCTCGATCTCCTGCGCGACGGCGTAGGCCGACCGCTCGATCTCCGCCTTCTGGAAGCCCTTCTCGATCGCGGCCACCGCGCCGCCTAGCTCGTCGACCTTCGCCATCAGCTCGAGGACGCCGGCCTCCACCTCGTCGGTCATCGCCTCGACGGCATAAGAGCCGGCGAAGGGGTCGACGGTGGCCGTGACGTCGGTCTCGTAGGCGAGCACCTGCTGGGTGCGCAGCGCGAGGCGCGCGGCCTTCTCGGTCGGCAGCGCGATCGCCTCGTCGTAGGAGTTGGTGTGCAGCGACTGGGTGCCGCCGAGGACGGCGGCGAGCCCCTGCACGGCCACCCGGACGAGGTTGACCTCGGGCTGCTGCGCGGTGAGCTGCACGCCCGCCGTCTGCGTGTGGAAGCGCAGCATCTGCGACTTCGGGTCCTGCGCGCCGAACTCCTCGCGCATCATCCGCGCCCAGATGCGCCGGGCCGCGCGGAACTTCGCGACCTCCTCGAGCAGCGTCGTGCGCGCGACGAAGAAGAACGACAGCCGGGGTGCGAAGTCGTCGACCGCCAGGCCGGCGTCGAGGGCCGCCTGCACGTAGGACCTGGCGTCGGCCAGCGTGAACGCAACCTCCTGCACGGGCGTCGCACCCGCCTCGGCCATGTGGTAGCCGGAGATCGAGATCGTGTTCCAGCGCGGCACTTCCTTCGCGCAGTAGGCGAAGATGTCGCTGATCATCCGCAGGGACGGCTTGGGCGGGAAGATGTAGGTGCCCCGCGCGATGTACTCCTTGAGCACGTCGTTCTGGATCGTGCCGGTGAGCTTGTCGGCGGGCACGCCCTGCTCCTCGGCCACCAGCTGGTAGAGCAGCAGCAGCAGTGCGGCCGGGGCGTTGATCGTCATCGACGTCGAGACCTCGCCGAGCGGGATCGCGTCGAAGAGCACCCGCATGTCGTCGATCGAGTCGATCGCGACGCCGACCTTGCCGACCTCGCCGTGGGCGACCGGGTCGTCGGAGTCGTAGCCCATCTGCGTCGGCAGGTCGAACGCCACCGACAGGCCGGTCGTGCCCGCCTCGATCAGTTGGTGGTAACGCTGGTTGGACTCGCGGGCCGTGCCGAAGCCGGCGTACTGCCGCATCGTCCAGGGGCGGCCGGTGTACATCGAGGCGTAGACGCCGCGCGTGAACGGGTAGGCGCCGGGGCGACCGAGCCGCTGCTCGGGGTCCCAGCCGGACAGCGCGTCGGGGCCGTAGACCGGCTCGATGGGGAACCCCGACTCCGCGGCGCGCGCACCCTCGGTTGCCATGCCGGCGATGCTAGTCGGGCAAGGTGAACCGGCCACGCGCCCGCTCGATATGGGGCATTTCCCCCGCCCGGGCGTGTGCGCCCGCGACCGTCGCGACACCACCGGTAGCCTGCCGTCACCATGCGCCTGGCTCGACAGCTCCCTGCTGCCCTCGCCGTCGCCGTCCTCGCGCTGGCCTGCCTGACCGGGATCGTCTTCGTCGGTCCCGCGGCGCACGCCGCACCAGGCAGCGACCAGCCAGCGGTCGGCGGTCCCGCGCTCGCCTCCCACGGCATGGTGGTCGACTCCGACCCGGGAGCGCCGCCGGTGCCTGCGGACCTCACCGCGAGCTCGTGGCTGGTGGCCGACCTCGACTCCGGCGCCGTGCTCGCCGCCCGCGATCCGCACGGGCGCTACCTGCCGGCGAGCACGCTGAAGACCTTGACTGCGCTCACCCTGATCCCGCTGCTCGACCCCGACACCGTCGTCAGACCGACGTACGACGACATCGCCGTCGACGGCAGCAAGGTCGGGCTCGTCGACACCATGGGCTACCCGGTGCGCCAGCTGTTCACGGCGATGCTCGTGGTCTCGGCCAACGATGCCGCCGACACGCTGGCCACCGCGGCCGGCGGCATCCCGAAGACGCTCGCGCTGATGAACGCCGAGGCGCAGAAGCTGCGGGCCTACGACACCCACGCCGGCACGCCGAGCGGGCTCGATGCGCCGGGCCAGACCAGCTCGGCCTACGACCTGGCGCTGATCGCTCGTGCGGCGATGGCGCTGCCCGACTTCCGGTCCTACGTGGCCATCGTGCACTCGGCGGTCAGCGCGCCGGCCGGCAAGACGATCGACATCTACACCCACGACCGGCTGCTGACGAACTACCCCGGCGCCATCGGCATCAAGAACGGCTACACGGTGGCCGCGCAGGCGACGTTCGTCGGAGCCGCCACCCGCAACGGTCACACGCTGGTCGTGACGCTCATGCACGCCGCCCCCTCGGTCTGGAAGGAAGCCGAGCGGCTGCTCGACTGGGGGTTCGCGGCGATCGGGCACGTGCAGCCGGTCGGCCAGCTCGTCGACCCCCAGCCCGACCGCACCCGCGCCACCGCGGCCCTGCACGCGGCACCGGTCCGCACGAGCGCGGCGGCGCAGAGCGGCGGCGGTCTCGGCGCGCTGCCCATCGGGCTCGGGGTGAGCGCGGTGGTGCTTCTCATCGGCTCGTGGCTGCGCCGATCGGCCACCCGGCGGCGCCGTCGCTACAGCTTGCCCCCTTTGTGAACAACGCCCTTCACGGGCGCGAGCCGGGCGGTATGGTGCGTGGCTAGTCGGCTCCGGACGTGGAGCGACGCCGGTGCCCGGCCTGCGGGTTCCGGATATCGAGACCCAGGGGTTGGCAGTGGCACAAGGCACCGTGAAGTGGTTCAACGCCGAGAAGGGCTACGGCTTCATCGCCGTCGACGGCGGCGCTGACGTCTTCGTTCACTACACCGCCATCCAGGCGGACGGCTACAAGTCCCTCGACGAGGGTCAGCGCGTGGAGTTCGAGGTGACGCAGGGGCAGAAGGGTCCGCAGGCCGACCAGGTCCGCGCGATCTGACCTTCCGTCTCGTCCGAGGGCCCGGCACGTCCACGTGCCGGGCCCTCGTCGTTCAACCGGCCAGCAGGTAGTCCTGCCGCACGACCCAGCGGTCCGCGGCGTCCTGCTCGAAGAGCTGGAACGACGCGACCGGGAAACGCGCTTCGTAGGGCGCCAGCGCCGCGTAGGCGCGGTCGAGCGCGTCCTCGGGCAGGTCGTGGGCCACGGTCACGTGCGGGTGGTAGGGGAAGCGAGGCTCGCGTCCCAGCGGCCCAGAGCGCACGGACCGCTCCAGCAGCTCGCAGTCGCTGATGCCGGCGACGAGGGGCACGAAGACCACCGGTGACACCGGCCGGAACGTCGCCGCCCCGCGCAGATGCACCTCGAAAGGCCGGCCGCAGGCGGCGACCGCGGTGAGGTGCTCGCGGATGCCGGGCAGCTGGTCGGTGGACACGGCCGTCGGCGGCAGCAGCGTCACGTGCGGCACGATGCTGGCCGCCGCCGGGTCACCGAGCAGCTCGCGCCAGCCCTGCAGCTGGGACTGGAAGGGTTCGGGAAGCGCGATCGCGACGCCGATGTTGTGGCGGGCCACCCGGTGACTCCGGCGGCGCGATCAGGGGCGGGCCGGCACGAAGCCGACCGCGTCGTAGACCCGCGCCAGGGTCTCGGCGGCGACCTTACGGGCCTGGGACGTGCCATCGGCGAGCACCTCGTCGAGGCGCGCCTGGTCGGCCAACCACGCCTCGGTGCGCTCGCGGAACGGTGTCGTGAAGCCGACCAGGGCGTCGGCGACGTCGCCCTTCAGCGCGCCGTAGCCCCTGCCTGCGTAGTCGCCCTGCAGGGCCTCCACCTCCCGCCCGGTGAAGACCGACAGGATCGTCAGCAGGTTGGACACGCCGGGCTTGCGCTCCGGGTCGTAGCGCACCTCGGTCTCGGTGTCGGTCACGGCACGCTTGATCTTCTTGGTCAGCACCGCGGGCTCGTCGAGCAGGTCGAGCACGCCTGACTGCGACCCGCTGGACTTGCTCATCTTCGCAGTGGGGTCCTGCAGGTCGAGGATCTTCGCGACGCCCTTGAGGATGTGCGGCTCGGGTACGACGAACGTCTCCCCGAACCGCGCGTTGAACCGCTGCGCCAGGTCGCGGGTGAGCTCGAGGTGCTGACGTTGGTCCTCGCCGACCGGGACGTACTGCGGGCGGTAGAGCAGAATGTCCGCCGCCTGCAGGACGGGGTAGGTGAACAGACCCACGGAGGCCGCACCCTCGCCGGCCTTGGCCGACTTGTCCTTGAACTGCGTCATCCGACGGGCTTCGCCGAAGCCGGTGAGGCATTGCAGCACCCAGGCGAGCTGGGCGTGCGCCGGGATCTGGGACTGCACGAAGATCGCCGCCCGGGCGGGGTCGATGCCCATCGCCAGCAGCTGGGCGGCGGCCCGCAGGGTCCGTTCGTGCAGCACCTTCGGGTCCTGCTCGACGGTGATCGCGTGCAGGTCGGCGATGAAGAAGAACGGCTCGTGCTCCTCCTGGAGCGCGACCCACTGCCGCAGCGCGCCGAGGTAGTTCCCGAAGTGAAACGAGTCTGCGGTCGGCTGGATGCCGGAGAGCACGCGCGGTCGCGCGGCCTCCGGACCCGGTGCGGAGTCGGACATGGCGGCCATTCTGTCAGGGTCGTACGGCGCGCGCTCAGCCGGTCGACCGGTCGACGGCCACGTCCGACCCACGGGATCAGGCCGACTCGGACCGCTCCTCGGGTCGATCGTCCGGGTGCTCGCGGGATCCAACCGGCCCGTCGGTCGCGGGAACCGCGTCGACCGTCAGGGCCGGGTCGACGACCACGGGTGGCGGCACCGCGGTGACCAGGACGCGCCCGACCCGACGGTTCTCGACGTCGCGCACGACGATGCGCCGGTCCGCGAAGTCGACCGTGTCGCCCTCCTCGGGAAGCCGGCCGAGCCGGAACATGATGTAGCCGGCCACGGTCTCGTACGGTCCCTCGGGCAGCTCGATCCCGGTCTCGTCCTCGAAGTCGTCGAGGTTGAGCAGCCCGTCGACCTCGACGTCGCCGCCGCGGTGGCGGGTGGTCTCGCCCTCGTCGACGTCATACTCGTCCTTGATGTCGCCGATCAGCTCCTCGACGAGGTCCTCCATCGTGACGATCCCCGCGGTGCCGCCGTACTCGTCGGCCACGATCGCCAGATGCGTGCCCTCGCGCCGCATGTCGGCCAGCGCGGCCAGGATCGGCCGCGTCCAGGGCAGCACGAGCGCGCCGCGGACCAGCTCGGCGACCCGGACCGAGCGGCCGGACATCTCGGGGTCCAGCAGGTCACGCACGTGCACGAAGCCGATCACGTCGTCG
>DASSKL010000053.1 GCA_035690485.1 Mycobacteriales bacterium
TGTTCTACGTGGCGGAGACCTCGCATGAGCAGGTCTCCTCGGCTGTCTACCGAAAGGTCCGGGGGGTCCTGATGAGCCCTGGTGGCATCGTCGCTCTCGTCGTTCTCCTACTTCTGGTCGTCTTCGTCCTCACGACGATCGTGCGCACCATCCGCATCGTGCCGCAGGCGACCGCTGGCATCGTCGAGCGTCTTGGGCGCTACGCCCGCACCCTCGACCCCGGTCTGCACGTCCTCATGCCGTTCTTCGACAAGGTGCGCACCACGATCGACCTGCGTGAGCAGGTGGTCAGCTTCCCGCCGCAGCCGGTGATCACCGAGGACAACCTGGTCGTGTCGATCGACACGGTCGTCTACTTCCAGGTGACCGACCCCAGGTCCGCGACGTACGAGATCGCCAACTACATCCAGGCGGTCGAGCAGCTCACGGTCACCACCCTGCGCAACGTCGTCGGCGGCATGGATCTCGAGAAGACGCTGACCTCGCGCGAGGACATCAACGCCGCGCTGCGCGTGGTGCTCGACGAGGCCACCGGCAAGTGGGGCATCCGGGTCAACCGGGTCGAGCTCAAGGCGATCGACCCGCCGCCGTCCATCCAGGACTCGATGGAGCAGCAGATGCGGGCCGAGCGCAACAAGCGCGCGGCGATCCTGACCGCGGAAGGGCAGCGGCAGTCCGCGATCCTCACCGCAGAGGGCGAGCAGCAGGCCGCGGTGCTGCGTGCGCAGGGCGACCGCGACGCCGCCATCCTGCGCGCCGAGGGTGAGGCGAAGGCGATCGAGACGGTCTTCGGCGCGATCCACGCGGGCGACGCCGACCCGAAGCTGCTGGCCTACCAGTACGTGCAGAACCTGCCGAAGCTCGCCGCGGGCGAGGGCAGCAGCGTGTTCGTCGTCCCGGGCGAGCTCACCGAGGCGGTCAAGCAGATCGGCACGGCGTTCGGCCACCGGTCGCCCGGAGGCGAGCCACCCGGCCGGTAGCGTGCCGGGTGTGACGTTTCCCCCCGACCTGCGCGCGCGGATGGGCCGCGTCGGCGTCTGGACCGGGCAGCTCGACTACTCGACCGCCGACGACGCGCGTGCCGCCGCCCTCGAGGTCGAAGCCGCCGGCTACGGCGCGCTCTGGACCGGGGAGGCCGTCGGCCGCGAGGTGCTGACGGCGGCGCAGCTGTTGCTGGGGGCGACGAGCACCCTCGTCGTCGCGACCGGCATCGCGAACATCTGGGCCCGTGACGCGCTGGCCATGGCTGCGGGGCAGCTGGCCCTCGGCGAGGCGTTCCCCGGCCGCTTCGTGCTCGGCATCGGCGTGAGCCACAAGCCGCTGCTCGACGTGCGCGGCGAGGACTACACCAGGCCGCTGGCGTTCATGCGCGGCTACCTCGACGGCATGGACAAGGGCGCGGAGGTCTACCGCGCGGTGCGGCCGGAACCCGCGCCGCCACGGGTGCTCGCGGCCCTCGGCCCGAAGATGCTCGAGCTCGCCGCCGAGCGCGCCGACGGGGCGCACAGCTACTTCGTGCCGCCGGAGCACACCGCCGAGGCACGCCGGCGGCTCGGGGCCGGCAAGCTGCTCGCGCCGGAGCAGGCCGTCGTGCTCGAGCGCGACGCCGCCACGGCACGGGAGATCGCCCGGCGGCACACGTCGAGCTACCTGCGCCTGCCCAACTACACCAACAACCTGAAGCGGTTCGGCTTCACCGACGACGACTTCGCCGGCGGCGGCACCGACCGGCTGGTCGACACGATCGTGGCCTGGGGCGGCCCGGAGGCCGTCGTGTCCCGCGTCAAGGCTCACCTCGACGCCGGCGCCGACCACGTCGCCGTCCAGGTGCTCGACCCCGACCGCCGCGGTCTGCCGCGCCGGCAGTGGCGCGAGCTGGCCCCTGCCCTCCTGGAGCTGTAGATGGGTGAGAGCCAGTTCGAGCAGGCCACCGCAGTGACGCGCGTCGCCGAAGGCCGGTGGTCGTGCCACCTCGACCCGGCCTGGTCGATCGGCGACAAGCCGCACGGCGGCTACACGATGGCCACGCTGACCCGGGCTGCGCTGCTCGCCGCCGACCGGCCGCACCCACTGTCGGTCAGCGCGCACTTCCTGCGCCCGCCGACGTGGGCGCCCGCGGAGGTGCTCACCGACGTCGTACGCCGTGGCCGCACGGTCTCCACGGTGCACGCCCGGCTGGTGCAGGAGGGCAAGGTCTGCATCGAGGCCGTCGCCGCCGTCGGGGAGATCAGCGAGCAGCCGCTGGAGTGGACGCGCCGGCAGCCGCCGGCCATGGCACCGCTGGCGGAGTCGCACGCGGGCGAGGGTCCCGACCCTCAGGGCGTGCGCAGCCGTATCGACCTGCGCATGGACCCGGCGACGCTCGGGTTCACCCGCGGTGAGCCTGCGGGTGAGGCACGGATGAGCGGCTGGATGCGGCTGGCCGACGGCGCCGACCCCGATCCGCTGATGCTCATCGTGGCCGTCGACGCACTGCCGCCGGTGGTGCTCGAGCTCGGGCACATGGGGTGGGCACCCACCGTCGAGCTGACGTTCCTCTTGCGTGCACTGCCGGTGCCCGGCTGGCTGCAGGTGCACGCCGACGCCAACGCGTTGTCGGCTGACGGCTGGTTCGACGAGAACGCCGAGGTCTACGACGCGTCCGGGCAGCTGGTCGCACAGTCCCGACAGCTCGCACTGTCGGGCACCGCCATGCAGCGTCGCTAGGACCTGCTCAAGCAGTCACATCGGGCGAACCGGTGTCGCCGGCGTACTTCTCCAGCAGCAGCGGCAGCGCGAGCCCGGTCCACCCGGTCTGGTGGGCCGCGCCGAGCCCGGCACCGGTGTCGCCGTGGAAGTACTCGTGAAACGGCAGCAGGTCGTGCCAGCCCGGGTCGTCCTGCAGCAGCGCGACGTCGCCGAAGACGGGCCGGCGGCCGGTGGCGTCGTTGCGGAACAGGCCGATCAGCCGGTCGCGAAGCTCTTGGGCGGCAACCCGGAACGGCACCTGTCGACCCGATCCGGCGGGCAGCTCGACGGTCTCCCCGTCACCGAGATAGCGGCCGAACCGGTCGAGCGCGTGGATCAGCAGGTGGTTGAGCGGGAACCACACCGGGCCCCGCCAGTTGGAGTTGCCGCCGAACAGGCCGCTGCGCGACTCGGCGGGCTCGTAGTCGACGGTGGCGTGCAGGCCGTCGAGGTCGACCACTGCCGGGTGGTCGCGGTGCCGCGCCGACAGCGACCGCAGCCCGTGCGGTGACAGGAACTCCGCCTCGTCGAACACCGCGGCGAGCAGCCGGCGCAGCTGGTCGGGCTCGACCAGTGACAGCAGCCGGCGCTCGCGGGCATCGGGCGCGACGCCGTCGTCGTAGGAGAACCCGCGGCAGAGCTCGGGCTTGTTGGTGAGGAACCACTGCAGCCGGTCGGTGAAATCGGGCAGCGCCTCCAGCGTCTCGACATCGAGCTCGAGCACTGCGCACAGCGGCAGCAACCCGACCATCGACCGGACCGGTAGCGGGATCTCGCGACCGTCGGGCAGGTGCAGCAGGTCGTGGAAGAAGCCGCTCTGCTCGTCCCACAACCCCTGGCGCTGCATCGCCGTCGAGATGTAGGCGAAGTGCTCGAGGAACTTGGTCGCGACGTCGGCGTAGGTCTCGTCGTGGCGCGCGAGCAGCAACGCCATCTCCAGCATGTCCAGGCAGTAGCGCGCCATCCAGGCGGTGCCGTCGCTCTCCTCGAGGCGACCGGCGATCGGCAACGACGAGCGGTCGAACGGCCCGATGTTGTCGAGGCCCAGAAAGCCGCCCTCGAACAGGTTGTTGCCCTCGGTGTCCTTGCGGTTGACCCACCAGGTGAAGTTGACCAGCAGCTTGTGGAACACCCGCTCGAGGAAGTGCCAGTCGCTGCTGCCGTCGATCTCGAAGACCCGCAGGGCGGCCCACGCGTGCACCGGCGGGTTGACGTCGCCGAAGTCCCACTCGTACGCCGGCAGCTGGCCGCTCGGGTGCATGTACCACTCGCGGCAGAGCAGCAGCAGCTGCTCCTTGGCGAACGTCGGGTCCAGCCGTGCCAGCGCGATGCACTGGAAGCCGAGGTCCCAGGTGGCGTACCACGGGTACTCCCAGGTGTCCGGCATCGACAGCACGTCGTGGTTGTTCAGGTGCCGCCACTCGATGTTGCGCCCGTGCTCGCGCTGCACGGGAGGGGCGGGCTGGCCGGGGTCACCGTCGAGCCAGCGCTCGACGTCGTAGTGGTAGAACTGCTTGCTCCACAGCAGCCCGGCGCTCGCCTGCCGCAGCACCAGCGCCTCATCGGCCGTCGCGTCCGCCGGCGTGAGCTCGGCGTAGTAGTCGTGCGCCTCCCGCTCGCGCAACGACAGCACGCGGGTCCACTCACCGCGCAGGGGCGGGGTCGTCTCGGTCAGCGCGAGCCGAAGCCGGACCGTCGCGGTGTTGCCCGCGTTGGCGGTGACCCGGTAGTGCAGCGCGCCCTTGGTTCCGACGCCCAGGGGGTTGACGGTGTCGGCGCCGGTGACGACGTGGTCGTTGATGCCGTCCTTCGGGTACGCCGACCGCCCCGGCGACCCGTAGAGCCGCTCGGAGTTCGTCTCGTTGTCGCAGAGCAGCGGCCGGCCCTTGCCGTCGCCGACCAGGACCAGCGTGCCGAGGGTCGGGTGCTCGCCCACCAGCCGGGCGCCGTCGGCCCGCAGCACCGGCTCGGGCGCGCCGGGAGTCCCCCACGACCAGACGTTGCGAAACCACAGGGACGGCAGCACGTGCAGGGTCGCACGGGACCGGCCGCGGTTCTCCGCGGTCAGCCGGATGCACACGTCTGTCGGCGAGGCCTTGGCGTAGTCGACGGTGATGGCCCAGTAGCCGCCGTCGAAGACGCCGGTGTCGAGCAGCTCGTACTCCGGCTGGTCGCGGCTGCGCCGGCCGTTTTCGGCGATGAGGTCCTCGTAGGGGAACCGCGACTGCGGGTAGTGGTAGCGCCAGCGCATCCACGAGTGCGTGGGCGTCGCGTCGAGGAACCACCAGTAGTCCTTGACGTCCTCGCCGTGGTTGCCCTGCGCGTTGGTCAGCCCGAAGGCCCGCTCCTTGAGGATCGGGTCGCGGCCGTTCCAGAAGGAGAAGGCGAAGCAGAACCGTTGCTGGTCGTCGCAGAAGCCGCCGAGACCGTCCTCGTTCCACCGGTAGACCCGCGAGCGCGCGTGGTCGTGCGGGAACGACGCCCACGCGTCGCCGTCCGCGCTGTAGTCCTCGCGGACGGTGCCCCAGGCCCGCTCGGCGACGTACGGGCCCCAGGCCCGCCAGGGCACACCGGAGTCATCGGCCTCGGCCAGCCGGTCACTCTCGGCGGTCATGCCGGCTACCTTGCCGTACGGACAATCCGGTTGCTACAGCCCCCGCCCATACCTGCCGATGAGGTTGCGGTGTCCGCCCGACGCGCCAGGCGCCCCGTGAGCCGCCACGCCGCGCTCGTGACGACATCGCCTTCCGCGGCTCCCGCCGAGTCGCGAGTCACCGTCGTCGTCAACCGGATGGCGACCGAGTGGCACCTCGGCATGAACCCGTGGGCCGTCGGCGTGATCCTGGTCGTCGCGGCCACCGTCTCCGCGGCGGCGGCCACGTTGCTCGGCATGGTCGCGGAGATCGCGCCCGTGTGGGCGACCGCGCTCGTCCTGCTGGCCAGCCATCGGTTCGGCCCCAAGGGCGTCGTCCCGACTGCAGCAGCCTGCGCCGTCCTCGGCGGCTGGTTGACCGGCGACGGCGTCACCCTGCACACGCTGCAGCTGGTCGGGATCATGGCGACCGGCTACGTGGCGGTGGGTCTCGCGTCGGCCGCGACGTTCTACCGGCTGTTCCGGCGGCTGAACGCCGAGCACGAGCTGCGGCTGTCCGACGTGGAGTCGGAGCGCAACCGCGCGGTGCAGATCGCCATGGAGCGCGAGCACCTGCAGCAGCAGCTGTCCTACAACGCGACGCACGACGCGCTGACCGGGCTGGCCAACCGCACGCTCCTGCTGGCCTCGATCGAGGAAGCCTTGGACGCCCGGCGAGCCGACGGCGGACGCGCGGCGGTGCTGTTCCTCGACCTGGACGACTTCAAGGCCGTCAACGACACGCTCGGGCACGGCGCCGGCGACCACCTGCTCGAGGTCGTCGGCGACCGGCTGCGCAACGGCATCCGGTTCTCCGACCTGGTGGCCCGGCTCGGCGGTGACGAGTTCGCCGTGCTGTTCCCGGAGTTCGATCCGGCGGCCGCGGACGCCGTCGTCAACCGCGTGCTCGACACGCTCAACAACCCGATCCGGCTGGGCTCGCGGATGGTGCACGTCCGGGCGTCGGCCGGCCTGGTGGTGAGCGACGGGCACGACACGGCGCTCGGCGTGCTGGGCAAGGCCGACCTCGCGATGTACTCGGTCAAGGAGCGCGGCAAGTCCGACCTGGCGGTCTTCGCGCAGGAGATGCAGAGCACCCGGCAGGAGCGCGCCGAGCTCGAGCGCGACCTGGCGGCCGCGGTCACCAACGGGCAGCTGCAGCTCGTCTACCAGCCACTGGTCGACCTGCACGGCGGCCGCATCATCGGCTGCGAGGCACTGAGCCGCTGGGCGCACCCGGAGCACGGACCGGTGCCCCCGGACGTCTTCATCCCGCTGGCCGAGGCGACCGGCGCGATCGTCGGGATCGGCGAGTGGGTCTTGGAGCAGGCCTGCCGCCGGCTGTCGGCCTGGCAGCGCAGGCTCGGTGGCGACGCGCCGTTCACGATGGCGGTCAACGTCAGCGCCCGACAGCTCGCCGACGACGACGTGGTCGCGCGGTTCGCCGACGTCTTGCGGCGTACGGCGGTCGACCCGCGGTGGGTCAACCTGGAGATCACCGAGAGCCTGCTGCTCGACGACGACGAGCTCGCCCTCGACGTGCTGTGGAAGCTGCGTGCGCTCGGCGTACGCCTGGCGGTCGACGACTTCGGTACCGGCTACTCGTCGCTGTCCCGGCTCAACCGCTTGCCGATCCAGAAGCTGAAGATCGACAAGTCGTTCACGCTGGGGCTCACGGCCGACGCCGAGGGCCGGGCCAACGCGACGTTGATCTCCTCCGCCGTCGCCATGGCGCACGGGCTCGGCCTGCAGGTGGTCGCCGAAGGCGTGGAGACGCAGGAACACGTCGGCCTGCTTCGGCACGTGGGTTGCGACATCGGCCAGGGCTACCTGTTCAGCCGGCCGGTGGCCGCCGACGACCTCGACATCGCCGCGGCGCCGTTCGCGCTGGCTCCCGCCGACGGGGGCCTGCTGCGCACCAGCGAGTCCGACGGTTCGACCCGGATCGGGCTCATGCCCTCCGCGCACGGTCGCCCGGGCGGCCAGCCACGGTCGCTCACCAGTCGCATCAGCGATGCAACGGCAGCGCCGGCCCCCGCCGCCGCACCCGCGGCCGAGCTCGACCCGGTCGCACCGGCCGCAGTCGCCGCCGCGCCGAACCTGACGCCACTGCCGCAGCAGCGTCCGGCGGCGGAGTCCGACGAGCCGGTCCCCTTCGGTCGCCGGCGCACCGACCTGCGCCCCGCCGGTCTGACCGGTCACGCCGACAGCGCGTAAACCCTTGCCGTGGTGAAGTCGGACTCTTCGAGCTCCGGCGTCGTCGGCACGTCGTAGGCGGCCAGCTGCGTCAGCCCGTCGGCCGGCAGGTAGCGCCGGCCCGGGTCACCGAGCAGCACGTCGATGCCCCCTGCAGCAGCGCCCCGCAGCCAGGGGACGACGCGACCGGCCATCGCGTGCTCGTAGCAGACGTCACCGGCAAGGATCAGGTCGACGTCGGGAGCGCCGCCGTCGAGCAAGTCCGCGCCGACGAAGGTGACGGCGACGCCGTTGGCCGCCGCGTTGAGGGCGACCGCGGCGCCGGCGAAAGCGTCGATGTCGGCGACCGTTGCCTCCGCCGCGCCGGCGCGCATCGCGGCGATCGCGCACAGCCCCGAGCCGCCGGCGAAGTCGAGCACCCGGCGACCGGCGACGATCTCGGGCCGGTCGAGGACGTAGCGCGCTACCGCCTGGCCGCCGGCCCAGGCGAACGCCCAGTAGGGCGGCGGCACCCCACTCTCCTGCAGCTCCTCCTCGGTCCACTCCCAGATGGGAGTGACCTCGTCGGCCAGGTAGAGCTGCAGCTCAGGGACATAGGGCGGCCGGCGCAGCAGGGTGTGGCACTGCACGAAGGCTCGCCGCCGGTGCACGTCGTCCACGGGCGGTGAGCGTAGGACGGCGGGCCCGGATCGAGGGGCCCGGCTATCCCGGCGACATGTCGACGAAGCGGCTGTAGTGGCCCTGGAACGCCACGGTGACCGTCGCCGTCGGGCCGTTGCGGTGCTTGGCGACGATGAGGTCGGCCTCGCCCGCCCGCGGCGACTCCTTCTCGTAGAAGTCCTCGCGGTGCAGGAGCAGAACGACGTCGGCGTCCATCTCGATCGCGCCACTTTCGCGCAGGTCCGACAGCTGCGGCTTCTTGTCGGCACGCTGCTCGGGATTGCGGTTGAGCTGGCTGACGGCGACAACCGGCACCTCCAGCTCCTTCGCGAGAAGCTTGATGCTGCGCGACAGCTCGGAGACCTCCTGCTGCCGGCTGTCGACCTTGCGCGGCGACGTCATCAGCTGCATGTAGTCGATGACGATCAGACGTAGGTCGTGGCGCTGCTTGAGCCGCCGAGCCTTGGCGCGGATCTCCATCATCGTCAGGTTGGGTGAGTCGTCGATGAACAGTGGCGCCTCGGCGACCTCGCCCATCCGGCGCGCCAGGCGGGCCCAGTCCTCGTCGCTCATCGTGCCGGACCGCATGTGGTGCAGGGGCACCCGCGCCTCGGCCGAGAGCAGCCGCATGGTGATCTCGTTGCGGCTCATCTCCAGGCTGAAGATAACCGAGGGCAGCCCGTGCTTGATGGCGGCCGAGCGCAGCCAGTCGAGAGCGATCGTCGACTTGCCCAGCGAGGGTCTGGCCGCCACGATCACCATCTGGCCCGGGTGCAGCCCGTTGGTCAGCTCGTCGAGGTCCTTGAACCCGGTCGGCACACCGACCATGCCGCCGTCGCGGCTGCTGATCGCCTCGATCTCGTCGAGGGTGCCCTGCAGCACCTCCTCCAGCCGCAGGTAGTCGTCGCTGGTGCGCCGCTCGGTGACGTCGTAGACCGCGGCCTGCGCCCGGTCGACGATCTCGTCGACGTCGCCACCGTGGCCCGAGGCCGCGCCGTAACCGAGCTGCACGATGCGGGTGCCGGCCTCGACCAGCCGGCGCAGGATCGCCCGCTCGGCGACGATTCGCGCGTAGTAGCCGGCGTTGGCAGCCGTCGGCACCGACGCGATCAGCGTGTGCAGGTAGGGCGCGCCACCCACGCGGGCCAGCTCGCCGTGGCGGGTCAGCTCGGCGGCGACCGTCACCGGGTCAGCCGGCTCCCCGCGGCCGTAGAGGTCGATGACCGTCTCGAAGACGGTCTGGTGGGCGGGGCGGTAGAAGTCGACGGGTCGCAGCACCTCGACCACGTCGGCGATGGCGTCCTTGGACAGCAGCATGCCACCGAGCACGCACTGCTCCGCGGTGATGTCCTGCGGCGGCAGCCGCTCGAACTCCTCCCGGCCGTCACCGACCGGGCCCATCGCGACGACGTCGGCCACACTCACGGTCCGCTGCGCTCCTTCCGCCCACCGGCGCTCGCACCGTGTCTACCGGAGGGGTGTGACAACGCAGCCCGCCGCGCCGGGAGTTGCTCCCCGCCGCTGTGGACACCGCTGGGGAACCGGTGGGGACGCGACGCCGCGTCGCTGTGCACCAGCTGGGGACGACCCTGTGGACGGCGTACGCCGCACCGCCGGGTTCACGCGGTGGAGCAGGCGAAGCAGTGTCCCGATGCTGTGGACGAAAAAAAGTTGGGCCCGGCCGCCACAACGGTGACCGGGCCCAGCTGCCTGAGCGGGCTCAGGCGCCGACGACGTCGACCTCCACCTGCGCGGAGATCTCCGGGTGCAGCCGGACGCTGACGACGTGGCTGCCGACCGTCTTGATCGGGGCCGACAGCTCGATACGGCGCTTGTCGACGGACGGCCCGCCAGCGGCCTTCACCGCTTCGGCGACGTCGGCCGCGGTGACCGAGCCGAACAGCCGGCCGCCCTCGCCGGCGCGGGTGCGCAGCCGCACGGTCAGTGCCTGCAGCTGCGCGGCGATCTCGCGAGCCTGGCCCAGGTCACGGACCTCGCGCACCTCACGGGCGCGGCGGATCGTCTCCACCTGCTTCTCGGCGCCGCGGGTGTGCCGGATCGCGAACCCCCGCGGGAGCAGGAAGTTGCGGGCGTAGCCGTCCTTGACCTCGACGATCTCGCCGGGGCTGCCGAGGCCGGTGACCTCCTGGGTGAGGACGATCTTCATCATGGCGACCCTCCTCAGCGCGCGGTGCTCGTGTAGGGCAGCAGCGCCATCTCCCGGCTGTTCTTAATCGCCGTCGCGATGTCGCGCTGGTGCTGCGAACAGTTGCCCGTCACCCGCCGCGCGCGGATCTTGCCGCGGTCGGAGATGAACTTGCGCAGCAGCGCGGTGTCCTTGTAGTCGATGTAGCTGATCTGTTCCTTGCAGAATGCGCAGACCTTCTTCTTCGGCTTGCGCACTGGTGGCTTGGCCATCGTGGTGCTCCAGGGGTGCTGGGCCCCGCCGTCCGGCGGGGATGGTCAGGGATGATGGATGGTCAGAACGGTGGCTCGTCGGAGGTGTCGCCCATCGGTGTAGCCCAGGGGTCGCCGCCGGCCGGCGCCGGCGAGGCCCACGGGTCGTCGGACGGCGCGCCGCGCTGGGCGCCACCGCCGCCACCACCGAAGCCACCGGCACCGCCACCGGCACCGCCACCGCCACCGCGCGAGGTCTTCTGCACCTTGGCGGTGGCGTAGCGCAGGGCCGGGCCGACCTCGTCGACCTCGACCTCGACGACTGTGCGCTTCTCACCCTCCTTGGTCTCGTAGGACCGCTGCTTGAGCCGGCCCTGCACGATGACCCGGGTGCCGCGGGTGAGCGACTCGGCGACGTTCTCCGCCACCTGCCGCCAGACGGAGCAACGCAGGAACAGCGCCTCGCCGTCCTTCCACTCGCCGGAGGCCTTGTCGAGGTAGCGCGGGGTGGAGGCGACGGTGAAGGACGCGACCGCGGCCCCGCTCGGCGTGAACCGCAGCTCGGGGTCGTTGGTCAGGTTGCCGACGATCGTGATCGTCGTGTCGCCAGCGGCCACAGCTGCCCCCTACTTCGCGTCCGGGCGGATGAGCTTGGTGCGCAGCACGGCCTCGTTGAGGTTGAGCTGGCGGTCGAGCTCCTTGACGACGTCGGGATCGGCGGACATGTCGACGACGGCGTAGATGCCCTCGACCTTCTTGTCGATCTCGTAGGCGAGCCGGCGGCGGCCCCACACGTCGACCTTGTCGACGCTCCCGCCGCCCTGACGGACGACGTTGAGGAACGTGTCGAGCGAGGGCGCGACGGTGCGCTCCTCGAGGTCGGGGTCGAGGATGACCATGAGTTCGTAGTGACGCATGCGGAAACCTCACCTCCTCTGGACTGGTTTCGAGCGGCTGGGCCGCGGCGGCCACGGACGATCCGTGACAGGAGGTCTCTGCGTCAGTGCAGGACCCCAGCCTAACAGCGCTGCACGGTGCACCGGGGTGCCGAGCACGGTAACCGACCGTCGCGACCGTCGCCGCCGACGATCCACAGGCGGTCAGCGCAGGCCGCGCTCCTCGACGGGTTCGGCGAGCAGGACGCGCACGATCGCGGCGACCAAGCCGGCCAGCAGCACCGACGCGACGGCGCCGGGCAGCGCGACTCCGCTGTTGCCGAAGTGCTGCACCGGCCCGCTGAGCGCCTGCGA
Organism: Mycobacteriales bacterium; assembly: GCA_035690485.1. Classification (NCBI taxonomy): domain Bacteria; kingdom Bacillati; phylum Actinomycetota; class Actinomycetes; order Mycobacteriales; species Mycobacteriales bacterium. Next base: position 11,863 of record DASSKL010000053.1, read on the forward strand.
CGACTGCGCAGCGGGCCCGCCGGCCGGCCCGGAGGGCGGTGGCACGGGTCCGACGGCCAGAGGCCGCGCGGACGGCGACCGCGACCCCGCTGCGGGGGTGGTACTCGACCGGGCCGAGGACGGCGACGCGGTGACCAACGGCGCGGGGCCGGCCGGCGACGACGAGGCCGTCGGTGTGCTCGACGCGCCCGGGGCGGGTGGCGGCTTCGGTGCGGGGGACGACGTCGTCGGCGCCGGAGTCGGCGCCGGGGAGGACGTCGCAGCAGAACGCACCACGATGGTCCCGCTGAAGCTCGACTGGCGCGCGGGCGAGCTCGCCGCGACGCGGTAGGTCCCGAGCGCGGTCGCGGTGTAGGGGTCCGGGTCGACTCCGGCGCCGTCGGCGGACTGGCCGGGGAAGAGCACGATGTCGTACGACGAACCCACCGTGACCCGCCAGCTGTTGGCGGTGGCGTTGGTGAACACCACCCGGTCGACGGGGCGCACGGTCAGCGACGCGGGTGACAGACCGGTGGCGACGATCCGCATCTGGTAGTCGGCGGCAGCCGCCGGTCCGGCGAGTGCCAGCATGCCGGCGAAGGGCAGGACGAGGGCAGCGCTCGCCACGGAGACGGCCAGCCGCGAGCGCTTCACGAGATCATGGTGCCGCACGGGCCGCGCTCACCCGACCCAGCGACCGCTGGTGAACGACAGCACGGCGACCGCCATCAGGGCAGGCGCCACCGACAGGTAGGCCACGTGCACGGCGGGCCGGCGCAACGACCACCGGGCGAGCAGGAGCCACAGCGGCCACCACAGCAGAGTCGCCCGACCGACCGACAGGTAGAACGACGACGTCGCGAAGGCGATCACCTGCAAGCCGACGTAGGTGGCCTCTCCCCACCGCCGCAGCCACAGCAGCACGACGGTCAGCGCCACCCCGACGAGCACGGCGAGGATCTCGGCGCGGAAGGACCACGCGTAGTTGTCGATGCGCCCGGAGTTGAAGGCACCGTGCCAGGTGTTGACGAACGCCGTCCACGGCAGCGTGAACTGTCGCCCCCAGACCCGCTGCGCATGCGGCCAGGCCAGCCAGTCGCCCGTGAGTGTGTAGAGGTACCCGGCATAGCCGGCCACGCCGGCGAAGGGCGCCAGCAGCCAACCGGCGTCCCGGCGAGGTCGGCGTACGGTCACCGCGTAGTGCACGACCAGCGCGACCGCCAGGAACAGCCCGGTGACCCGCACCGACGCCGCGCCGGCCGCGAGCAGGCCCGCCGCCCACCAGCGACCCCGCCGGGCCGACAGCCACGCGGGGATTGCCAGCGCCAGGAACAGCGCCTCGGAGTAGCCGGCGAACAGGAACACCGCGTAGGGCGACAACACCAGGTAGAGCGCGGCGCGCGAACCGGTCGACGCGTCGTCCTCGAGCGCGCCGAGTCGTACCAGTGCCACCGAGGCGATCGCGCCGGCGACGAACGAGACCAGCAGGCCGGGTCCGACCCAGCCGCCCAGCACCGGGTGCAGGGCGCGCAGGACCAGGGGCAGGCCGGGAAAGAAGGCGACGACGCCCCGGTCGGGATAGTGCGCCGGATAGCCGTCGTAGCCCCAGTGCGCGACCTTCGTGAACAGGCCGACGTCCCAGTGGTCCCACAGCGACACGAACGACGGCATGCCGGCCGCCGCGTGGTCGCGGAGATTCCAGGCACCGGCGACGGCGAGCACGGCGACCGCGGCACGGCTGGCGAACCACAGCACGAGAGCGCGCCGATCCGCACCGGACAGGCGGTCGCCCGCCGACCACCGCCGGGCCGCCCGGTCGCGAGTGGCGGGCGACGCCGGTGCGAGGGTCATGTCAGCGCCGGCTTGCCTGCCGTCGCCGCCACCCGCGGGCCGGGCAGCACGATGCGGTCCTCGGACCCGGCGAGCACCCCGCCGGCAGGGTCATCGACACCCTCGGCACGTACGACGTCGCGGCGCGGCGACCAGATCTCCCGGACGACCAGCGCGCAGATGACCACCAGCACGAGGTCGCGAATCACCACGCCGGCAAGGAAGAACCCGATCGGCAGACCCTGCCCCGCGTGGTCGTGCCCGACGAAGAAGTAGAAGCGCATGAACAGCAGCAGCACCTCGGTCGCCTGCCACGCGAGCACGGCCGGCCACCGGGGCCGCGCCAGCACGACGAGCGGCAGCAGCCAGATCGCGTACTGCGGCGAGTAGACCTTGCTGGTCAGCAGGAATCCCACGACGACGAGCAGCCCGACCTGCGCCACTCGCGGCCGGCGCGGGGCGCGCAGCACCAGCACGGCGATCGAGATCGCGACGAGGACGAACGCCGCGGCGCTCAGCGTGTTGAGGATCGTCGGCGACTGCCCGGGCAGCAGGCCGCTGTCGAGCGGTTTGCCGCGCCAGTGCTCGATCGCGAACCACAGCGAGTCCCAGTCGGCCGGGCGGCTGCGGTTGAGGGAGTAGAAGCGCCCGAACGACGCCGGCCAGGCGATCCAGACCGGCAGGTCGACGAGCAGCCACGTCAACGCGGCCGCGCCGAACATCACCGCCCACGACCGCAGCCGCCCGGCCCGCAGGCACAGCAGGAAGAGGGCGCCGATCAGCAGCACGGGGTAGAGCTTGGTGGCGACACCGAGCCCGAGCAGCACGCCGGCCCAGGCCGGCCGGCGTCTGCTCCACGCCCACAGGCCCGCCCCAGCGAACGCCGCTGCCGCCAGGTCCCAGTTGGTGAATGCGTGGACGAACAGCACCGGCGAGACGGCGAGCATCGCGGCATCCCAGGGCCTGCTGCGACCCGCGAGCCGCACGGTGCTCCACGCCACCACCAGGCCCCCGACTGCGAGCATCGCCACCGAGGCGTCGAAGAAGACGTCGGCCTTGTCCGCCGGGTCGGCGTGCGAGGCCACCCACGAGGCGGCCTGCATCATGCCGCCGATGACGACCGGGTACTCGACCGGATGGTCCTTGTAGGGGACCTGCCCGCGGTCGAGACCTTCGGCGTAGTAGAGGGCGTAGACGTCGGAGTAGCACATGCGCGTGTACTGGTACTCGCCCGACCAGGCGTGCGTGCTGCAGGGCAGCTTCTGCAGGTAGGCGATGCCGAGGCCGACGACCATCAGCACCAGCACGACCCGCACGGGCACCCAGAACCACGACGTCCGCCGAGCGGCGTGACCGCCCACCGGCCCGCCGTAGAGCTCGCTCGCGCCGTGCGCGAACGGGTCCTGGCGCGACGGCGCGACGGGGTCGACCGGTGCGCTCACCGTGCCATCGTGCATCAGCTAGGGAGGCGGCGAGGCGGTGATGGCATGACCCCCGCCGCCGGGCTGCGCGGTGGCGCTCGCACTCGGCGAGGGCGGCGGCGGACTCTGCGTCGCCGTCGGTGACGGCGACGGCTGGGTCGACGGTGGCAGCGTCGGCGAGGGCGTCACCGTCGGCGAGAGCGGGATGCTCGGCGTGACGGTCGGGGTGAGCGACGGGCTCGTTGTCGGGGAGGCCCCGCCCGACGTCGTACGGGCCGGGCTGGGCGACTGCCCGTGTCCGGAGAACGTGGGCGTGGGGAACTGCATGACCGGCTGGCCGGCGAGGGCGGAGGTCATGAACTCCTGCCAGATCGACGCGGGCAGCCCACCGCCGTAGACGCCGCCCTCGAAGCCGCGGACGTTCGTGAGCGGCTCGCTCTCGGTCTTGTTGCCCATCCACACCGCGGTCGACAGCTGCGGGGTGAAGCCCACGAACCACGCGTCGGCGTTGTTGGTCGTCGTTCCCGTCTTGCCCGCAGCCGGCCGCCCCGGGAGGGTCTTGCCGGACGCCGTGCCCTGCGGACTCTCCAGCACCTGGCGCATCGCGTAGGCCGCGTTGGCCGCGACGTCCGGGTCGATGGCCCGGCTGGTGTCGGGGTGCGCCTCGTAGACCGTGTGCCCGCCGTTGTCCAGGACCTTCGCCACCAGGTACGGCGTCGCGCGGGTGCCCCCGTCGGCGATCGTCGCGTAGCCCACCGCCTGGTCGATCGGGCGCACGTCGTAGATGCCGAGCGTGATGCCGGCGCCGACGAAGCCGCCCTGGTCCGACAGCGGGTTGGACCGGGCGACACCCATGTCGTAGGCCGTGTTGCGCACGTTCTTCGGGCCGACCTGCACGGCGAGCGGCACGAAGACCGTGTTGATCGAGCGCGCCGTGGCCACGGTCAACGTGCAGGGGTAGGGGCACTGCTCGCCGCTGTCGTTCTGCACCTCTTGCTTTGCGCCGTAGCCGCGGACGTGCTTGGGCGAGCTGCCGTCATAGGCCGTGTTGAGCCCGATGCCCTGCTCCAGCGCGGTCACCAACGTGTAGGGCTTGAACGACGACCCGGGCTGGCGCGGCTCGTAGGCGAGGTTGACGAAGCTCTTGGGAATGTTCGGGCTGCCGTAGTCCTGCCCTCCGTACATCGCGCGCACCGCGCCGTTGCCGGGCTGCACCGCGACGAGCGCCGACAGCGGCTCGCCGCCCGCGGCCCGGCGGCTGGCGAGGATGTCCTGCTCGGCCTTGACCGCGGCGTCCTGCGCCCTCTTGTCGATGGTCGTGACCACCCGGTAGCCGCCGAGGTTGAGCCGGCTCTCGTCGAAGCCCTTGGCGGTGAGCTCCTTCTTGACGGCCTGGATGACGTAGCCGTTGGGCCCGCTCACGGTGTTGGTCGCGCGGCTCGGCGGGATCAGCGACTTCGTCGGGAACTGCAACCCGCTCGCCTGCTGGGGGGTGAGCCAGCCGCCCTTCACCATGCCGTCGATCACCTGGTGCCAGCGCCGCTGGGCACCCGCGGGGTTGACCGCCGGATCGAGCCCGGACGGGGAACGGATCAGCCCGGCGAGCACGGCGCCCTGCGCCGCGTCGAGGTCGTGCACCGGCTTGCCGAAGTAGGCGCGCGAGGCCGCCTCGATCCCGTAGGCCCCACGGCCGAAGTAGATGGTGTTGAGGTAGTCCTGCAGCACCCGGTCCTTCGAGCGGCTGTGGTCGAGCTTCACCGCGATGAAGATCTCCTTGATCTTCCGGGTGAACGTGCGGTCCTGCGTCAGGTAGGCGTTCTTGGCGTACTGCTGGGTGATCGTCGAGCCGCCCTGCTTCACCTCGCCGCCGGTGACGTCGACCCACAGCGCCCGAAGAATGCCGGTCGGGGAGATGCCGGCCTCGTGGTAGAAGTTGCGATCCTCGGCCGCGAGCACCGCCTGGCGCACCGGCGGCGGCACGTCGGACAGCGGCACGCTGGTGCGGTTGACCGTGCCGAGTCGGCCGAGCTCGGTCTTGCCGTCGCTGTAGTAGAGGTAGGTCGTCTGCTTCTTGACGATCGCGTTGGCGGCGGGGATCCCGGTCGTCAGGTAGCCGACGACGACCAGCAGCACCAGCAGCAGGAAGGCGCCGAGCACCACCCAGAGCACCTGGCGCCAGGAGGGTAGGAACCGGCGCCAGCCCGCGTCGGAGCCGGGCCGCGTGGCGGCGTTCACCGTCGAATGTGTCCTCGAGGTCGGGTGGCGCTGCGTAGTCAGAGTGTGACGGTCAGCGGTCGGGGGCTAGGAGTCTGCCCCGCCCGACCGGGCCTTACGCCTGCGCGATCCGGCGGCCGAGCGAGCGGTCTCCTGCCCCGTGCCAAGGACGTACGACGTGACCAGATGGTTCCACCCGCAGCCGCGGCAGACCTCGACCACGTAGACCGAGAACTCGGCCAGCTCGCGCGCCAGCCGGGTCAGCTCGGCCGGCGCACGCACCCGGCCGTTGACCTCCTTCGGGAAGCAGTCGCCGTAGGTGTAGGTCACGTGGGTCAGCCGCTCGCGCCGGCAGACGGGGCAGGAGGCCTCCGTCTGCTCACCGTGGAAGCGGGCGGCACGCAGCAGGTAGGGGTGCGCGTCGCACACGTCGTAGGTCGACGCACGCCCGGCGAACAGGTCGGCGAGCGTGGCGCGACGCGCGAGCGCGTAGTCGACGACCGACCGCTGCGACCACATGCCGGCCAATGTACGACGCACCGGGGTGTCACTTGCCAGCATTGGCCCGGCGTGCGTATCGTCGTGATGTATCGGTTCGATACATCGGCGCGAGGTGTCACGATCTCGCGCGGATCACCGCCTCAGGGAGTCACGTGAGCCGCAAGTCCGGGGTGCTCGAGCTGGCCGTCCTCGGCCTGCTGCACGAGTCGCCGATGCACGGCTACGAGCTGCGCAAGCGGCTCAACACCCTGTTGGGCACGTTCCGCGCGCTGTCCTACGGCAGCCTCTACCCGAGCCTGCGCGAGCTCGAGGCGCGGGGCTGGATCACCGAGGACGCCAGCGACGAGTCCGCCGCCGGGCGCCGCAGCAAGATCGTCTACAAGCTGACCGCCGACGGCAAGGAGCGGCTCCAGGAGCTGCTCGCCGAGTCGGGTCCGGCCGCCTGGGAGGACGAGACCTTCGGCGTCCACTTCGCGTTCTTCGGCCAGACCGACGCCGAGGTGCGCCTGCGCATCCTCGAGGGCCGGCGCAGCCGGCTCGAGGACCGGCTGGAGAGCGTGCGCACCGGCGTCCGCCGCGGCCGCGAGCGGCTCGACGCCTACACGTTGCAGCTGCAGGAGCACGGCCTCGAGTCGGTCGAGCGCGAGGTCCGCTGGCTCAACGAGCTCATCGCCACCGAGCGCTCCGGTGGCCCCCGCACCGGCAACACCACCAAGCACACCCCGTAGTTCCAAGTTACTCAGTGAGGAGAGGCCGGATGGCTTCCGTGAAGGTCGCGATCGTCGGCGTCGGCAACTGCGCCGCATCGCTCGTGCAGGGCGTGGAGTACTACCGCGACGCCGACCCGTCGGCACGCGTACCCGGCCTGATGCACGTCCAGCTCGGCGACTACCACGTCAGCGACATCGAGTTTGTGGCGGCGTTCGACGTCGACGGCAAGAAGGTCGGTCGCGACCTGTCCGAGGCGATCGTGGCGAGCGAGAACAACACGATCAAGATCGCCGACGTGCCGCCGCTCGGCATCACCGTGCAGCGCGGTCACACCCTCGACGGCCTCGGCAAGTACTACCGCGAGACCATCGAGGAGTCGACCGACGAGCCCGTCGACGTGGTCGCGGCCCTGCGCGAGTCCGGCGCCGACGTGCTGATCTGCTACCTGCCGGTCGGGTCCGAGGACGCCGCGAAGTTCTACGCCCGGTGCGCGATCGATGCCAACGTGGCGTTCGTCAACTGCCTACCGGTCTTCATCGCCGGCACGCCGGAGTGGGCCGAGAAGTTCCGCGCCGCCGGTGTCCCGATCGTGGGCGACGACATCAAGAGCCAGGTCGGCGCGACGATCACCCACCGGGTGCTCGCCAAGCTGTTCGAGGACCGCGGCGTGATCCTCGACCGCACCTACCAGCTCAACGTCGGCGGCAACATGGACTTCATGAACATGCTCGAGCGTGAGCGCCTGGAGTCCAAGAAGATCTCCAAGACGCAGGCGGTCACGAGCAACCTGCAGCACGACATCGGCAAGCGCAACGTGCACATCGGCCCGTCCGACTACGTGGCCTGGCTCGACGACCGCAAGTGGGCCTACGTGCGGCTCGAAGGACGGGCGTTCGGCGACGTGCCGCTGAACCTCGAGTACAAGCTCGAGGTCTGGGACTCGCCCAACTCCGCGGGCGTCGTCATCGACGCGCTGCGCTGCGCGAAGATCGCCAAGGACCGCGGCATCGGCGGTCCGATCATGCCGGCCTCGTCCTACTTCATGAAGTCACCGCCCGAGCAGCACCGCGACGAGGTGGCCCGGCAGATGCTGGAGGCGTTCATCGCGGGCGAGTGACCCGGGGCAGGGCCTGCGGGCTCTGCTGCGCCACCCCGCGCTGGGCCGCGACTTCGGCCGGCTGTTCGCCACCCGGCTGACGTCGCAGTGCGCCGACGGCGTCTTCCAGGCAAGTCTCGCGACGGCGGTGCTCTTCAGCCCCGAGCGGGAGACCGACGCCGCCAGGATCGCGGTGGGCTTCACCGTCCTGCTGCTGCCCTTCTGCGTGGTCGGCCCCTTCGCCGGCGTCTTCCTCGACCGGTGGCGTCGCCAGCGGGTGCTGGTGCGCGCCAACGTCCTGCGCGTGGTCTTCGTGCTCGCCGTGGCCGCGCTGCTGCTCGGCGACCGCGGCACCGGTCCGGGGCTCTACGCCGCCGCCCTCGCGGCCATCAGCATCAACCGGTTCTACCTGTCGGCGCTGTCCGCGTCGCTGCCACACGTGGTGGTTCGCGGCGCACTGGTCAGCGCCAACAGCCTCACGACGACGTCCGGGACGTTGGCCGCGCTGGTGGGTGGCGGCATCGGGCTCGGCGTCCGCGCGCTGTCCGGAGCCGACGACGAGGGCAGCGCCGTCGTCGCGTTGCTCGCCGCGGCCGGCTACCTGGCCGCGGCCCTCGTCGCACGCACGATCGCCCGCGAGCGGCTCGGGCCGCTGCACCCGGCCGCCACGCCGGTGCGGGACGCGTTGGCCGAAGTGGTCAAAGGTCTCGTGGAGGGGGCCCGGCACGTACGGCAGCGACCGCGTGCCTCGGCCGCACTGCTCGCGATCGGTGCGCACCGTTTCGCCTACGGGCTGTCGCTAGTCGCGACGCTGCTGCTCTATCGCAACTACTTCGACAACCACGGCGTGCTGCGGGCGGGGCTGGGCGGACTCGCGGAGGTGTCGCTCGCGGTGTTCGCCGGCATCGTCGTCGCCGCGCTCGTGACACCGGCCTTGAGCCGCCGGGTCGGCCTCGAACGAGTGCTGACCGGCGCGCTGATCCTCGCGGGCACCGTGCAGCTCGCCCTCGGGCTGCCCTACGCGCTCGGGCCGTTCCTCGGCGCAGCGCTGCTGCTCGGCATCTCGTCGCAAGGTTCGAAGATCTGCGTCGACACGATCGTGCAGGAGGCGGTCGCGGATGACTACCGGGGCCGGGTCTTCAGCTTCTACGACACGCTGTTCAACCTGACGTTCGTCGGCGCCGCCGCAGTCGGTGCGGCGGTGCTGCCGGCCAGCGGCAAGTCCTACCCGGTGCTGGTGGCGATCGCCGCGACGTACCTGCTGGCCGGGCTCGCCTACGCGGCGGCCGTGCGCCGCATGGATGCCATGGGCACGAGCGGGATCGAGCTGGCGGCGCCCGCCGCGTGACCCAGCCGCAGCCCCGAGTGGGTCAGATCTCGGCGGCGAGCAACGAAACCCGAAGGCCGAGCAACGGAGCGCCCAGGAGGCCGGTCCCCGAGAAACCGCCACCGGGCGCCGGGAGCGAGGGCGCCGGCGACGGCGCCGGGGGCAGGACGCCGGCCACGGCACCGACCAGGTTGCCGATGACCCCGGTGTCCGGTGGCGGCGGCGTCGGGACCGGCGACGGCGCGGGCGACGGGAGGCCGCCGCTGGGCGGCGGCGTCGGTCCGGTGGACGGCGGCGGCGCCGCGGAGCCTCCGGAGCTGCGCGGCGCGGTCGTCGGCTCCGAGGGCGCTTGCCGGCCGCCCGTCGCCGGCCCGTCGCCGGGCGCCGCGGGTGGCGCGATGACGCCGGCGCGCGGCACACCGGTCTGCGCACCGAGGGCCAGCAGGCGGTCGCTCTGCAAGGCATCGACCTGGGCCAGCGTGCGCACCGCCGTCGTTTCCATCAGGTGCGCCACCACGCCCCACGACCCGCCCTCGGCCCGGTCGCACAGCGCGCGGCCGTAGCGGTCTCCCAGCGACATACGGTCGTGAGACGAGCGGGCGATGGCCACCGGCAGCACCCGCTCGCTGACCGGCGCCGACACCGGCGGCAGGCACTGGGTGGCACTGCTGTTCACGGCCGGCAAGGCGGCGACGGCAGCGGCGAGCCGGGGCTGGGCGGCCGTGTCCGCGGCGGATCCGACGGCCCAGCGGTGCAGCAGCACGTCGTCGACGACGACCGGCAGGTTCGTGGCGCGCTCGGCCTCGTCGTCGACGAGGGCCAGCGGCGCGGGGGCGTCATCGGGCAGGGCATCGGCGTTGATGCGCACCTGGTGCAGCGCAGGCACCGCGGCCGAACGTCCGGCCGGGCTGCGGACCACGACATCACCCGCGAGCGCGCCGACTCTCACGGTGAACCCGTGCTCGATCCGCACCACGTCGCCCGCGGTGGCGCGGACGGTGCTGCCACTGACCAGCACGTCGAGCGAAGGGCCGCTGCGCAGGTCGGCCACCAGCGCGCCGGCACGCACCTGCTGGCGCTCGCCGTCACGCACCAGGACCGACGACCCGCCCGCGACGTACTCGCGCCGGCCGTCCGTCAGGAGCGTGGCGAAGCCGTCGGCGGCGGTCCGCAGCACGTCGCCCGGCCGCAGCCGCGCACCGTCGTGCGCGGCGCTCGTCCGGCCGTCCGGCGCCAGGATCGTCGCGGCCCGCGGGTGGTGCACGACGGTGACGGCCGCCGACGCCGAAGAACCGCCCGAGACGACAACCGCCCCCGCCACACCGGCAGCAAGCACCGACGCCGCACCACCGGCGACCAGCCGTGCGACGCCCGACCGCCGCATCGGCCCGGCATGGGCGATTTGCCCCACGCGCCCATGGTCACGGCTTTCGCGACGCTGATCCATGGCTCGAAGTGACTAGTCCCGCATGTCGAGGTGCTGTGCCGCCCATCGCCGCAGCTCGTCGGCCGCCAGCTCGTGGCCGAGCGGGCCGTGCTCGATCCGCAGGTCGAGCAGGTGCCGGTAGGCCTTGCCGACGGCCGGGCCGGGCGGGATGCCGAGGATCGCCATGATCTCGTTGCCGTCGAGGTCCGGGCGGATCCGCTTGAGGTCCTCCTCCGCGGCCAGGACGGCGATCCGGCGTTCGAGGTCGTCGTACGCCGCAGCGAGCGCCGCGGCCTTGCGTCGGTTGCGGGTCGTGCAGTCGGAGCGGACGAGCCGGTGCAGCCGGGGGAGCAGCTCGCCGGCCGCGTGCACGTAGCGGCGCACCGCCGAGTCGGTCCACTCGCCGTCGGCGTAGCCGTGGAAGCGCAGGTGCAGCTCGACGAGGTGGGCGACGTCGTCGACCACGTCCTTCGGGTAGCGCAGCGCGGCCAGCCGGGCCCGGACCATCCGCGCGCCGACGCTCTCGTGGTGGTGGAACGACACCTTGCCGCCGGCCTCGACCTTGCGCGTCGCCGGCTTGCCGATGTCGTGTAGCAGGGCCGCCAGCCGCAGCACCAGGTCGGGCCCCTCGGGCTCCAGCGCGATCGCCTGGTCGAGCACCTGGAGCGTGTGCGCGTAGACGTCCTTGTGGTGCGCGTGCTCGTCGATCTCCAGCCGCAGCTTGGGCAGCTCGGGCAGCACGTGGTCGGCCAGCCCGGTGTCGACGAGCAGCTCCAGACCCTCGCGCGGGTGCGGGGCGCAGACCAGCTTTGTCAGCTCCTCGCGGACGCGCTCGGCGCTGACGATGTCCAGCCGGTCGGCCATGCCGCGGATCGCCGCGACGACGTCCGGCGCGACGTCGAAGCCGAGCTGGGCCCGGAACCGCGCCGCACGCAGCATCCGCAGCGGGTCGTCGTCGAACGACCGGGTGGCCGGCCCGGGCGTGCGCAGCCTGCCGGCGGCGAGGTCGGCGAGACCCCCGAACGGGTCCTCGAACTCCGCCGTCCCGGTCACCGGCACGCGCACCGCCATCGCGTTGACGGTGAAGTCGCGCCGCTCGAGGTCGCCGGCCAGGGTGTCGCCGTACGTCACGTCGGGCTTGCGGGAGCTGCGGTCGTAGGCGTCGCTGCGAAACGTCGTGACCTCGAGCCGGTAGCCGGACTTCGCCAGCCCCACGGTCCCGAACGCGATGCCGGTCTCCCAGACCGACTCGGCCCAGCCACGGGCGAGCTCGAGGACGCGGTCGGGCCGTGCGTCGGTGGTGAAGTCGAGGTCGGCACCCAACCGCCCGAGGAAGGCGTCGCGCACCGAGCCGCCGACGAGGAAGAGCTGGTGCCCCGCCGCCTCGAACCGCCGCCCGAGATCGTCCGCGACCGGCGCGATGCGCAGCAGCTCGGCGACCGCCCGGCGCTGCGACTCCGACAGCGGCGCCGACGAGGTGGCGCGCGATGCCGTCGAGGCGGAACGGTCGGCGGGCACGGGGGGCAAGCCTATCGCCCGCGGGCCACCCATCGGTCGCCGCGAGAGCAGGCGGGTGTCGCCCGATTGGGGGTTCCCCTGCACCGCCGTTCGGATTACGGTCGCGCGGGGGGAAGGCACAGTCACTCGGGGGCGCGACCCACGGAGGCGGCCGTGAAGGATGTGCTGGACATCCACCGTGCGCTGCTCGGCCGAGGTGTTGCCCACGAGGTGGTGCGCCTGCCCCGGGCGATCGCGGCCGCCGACGAGATCCCCGACGCGACGGGCCTGCCCGCCCACCGGTGCGCCGTGGTCCGCCACTACCTCGTCGACGAGGCGCTGGTCGCCGCCGTCGTCCCCGCCGGCTCCACCATGCGGCCGGCAGCGGTCCTGACCGCGCTCCAGGCGACGACGATCACCGCGGCTCCCGCCGAGATCGTCAACCGGGTCACCGACTACGCCGTGGCACTGGCCTCTCCCCTGCTCCAGCCGGAGGAGGTCACCGTGCTGATGGACCTCGTGCTGCTGCGCGAGGAAGTGCTCTACGTGCCCACTGGCGACAGCGGCACGGTGATCGGCATTCCCAGCGCGACCCTCGCGGCGGAGAGCGACGCGCGCCTCGTCGAGCTCACGACCGGCGCCGAGATCGACCTGCGTACGCCGGCCCGCCCGGCCCTCTCGGCCGTGCCCGAGGTCACCACGACGCAGCCGGCGGCGACCGCCGCCAACCCGCCCGAGTTGACCTTTGCGGGCCGCCCCGCCCACCCTCGTCACTGAGCCGGCACCGCGGCGCGCGGCACTACGATCGGGGGGTGCCGTCCCCCCGTCCTCCCCGCCGCCGGTTACGGCGCGTGGAGGAGACATCGGCAGGTGGCCTGGTGGTCGACCGGGACGGCGAGGGGGTCCGGGCCGCGCTCATCGGCCGCGTCGACCGGCGCGGCCGGCTGCTGTGGTCGCTGCCCAAAGGCCACGTCGAGGAGGGCGAAACACCCGAGGACACGGCGGTGCGCGAGGTGGCCGAGGAGACCGGCATCACCGGGCGGGTGATCGCGCCACTCGGGGTCATCGACTTCTGGTTCGTCGCCGAGGGCCGGCGCATCCACAAGACCGTGCACCACTACCTGCTCGTCGCCGAGGGCGGTGAGCTCTCCGACGAGGACGTCGAGGTGGCCGAGGTCGCCTGGGTGCCCCTGACCCAGGTCGTCGACCGGCTGGCCTACGCCGACGAACGCCGCCTCGTCGAGAAGGTGCCCGACCTGCTGGCGGACACGGCATGACGCGTCCGGCGCGCCGCACCACGAGGGCGCGCCGGGGCCGCCGCCGCCCTGCACGTCACCGGGCCGGCGGCCTCCTGCTAGCGGTCGCCCTCGCGGTGATCGCCCTCGTGTCGGTGGCGCCCGCGTCGCCGCCGGCCGCCGCCGCGACCGACAGCGACGCGCTGCCGGTGCAGGTCCAGCTCGACCGGCTGGAGCCCAAGGCGCCGCAGCCGCACCAGCAGCTGGTCGCCGACGGGGTGCTGCGCAACACCGGCAGCGACACGGTGACCCGGCTGCGCGTGGTCTTCGACCTGGGCAGCTACATCGGCAACCGCAGCCTGCTGGCGTCCTGGAGCGGCAACCGCGACGGCTTCATCGGCGTACGCCTCACGCAGTCGCAGGTCGTGCTCGACCCCGGCGAGCTGAAGCCGGGCGCCTCGGTGCCGTTCCACCTGTCGGTCGCCGTCGACGACCTGGACCTCGGCCGGCCCGGCGTCTACGCGTTCGGCATCGAGGCCCGCGGCGCGACCGACCAGCGGGGCTACGGCACGGCCGGCCGGCTGCGCATCCCGCTGCCCTGGGCCCCGCCGCACAGCATCGACACGAAGACGGGACTGGCCTGGCTGTGGCCGCTCGTGGACCGGCCGCACCGGGGCGCGACGGCGATCTTCCGTGACGACGCGCTCGCGCACGATCTCGCCGACGGCGGGCGGCTGCGCGGACTGCTCGACGTGGCCGTCGCGGCCGCGCATCCTCCGGCGACCGCGGCCAGGCCGCCGGCCGCTCCGGGGGGCCCGGACGGGCAACCGGCCGCGTCGCCGTCGCCCGGCCCGACCACCCCCCCGCCGCCGGCCCCACCAGCCCCCGCGGTCGTGCCGGTCACGTGGGTCGTCGACCCGCTGCTCCTTCAAGATGCGGCGCACATGGCGGCCGGTTACCGGGTCCGGCAGTCCAGCGGGCAGATCACGAAGGGCCCGGGGCAGGCCACCGCCGCCTCGTGGCTCACCGACCTGCGCGCCGCGGTGCGCGGCGGCGACGTGGTCACCCTGCCCTACGCCGACGTCGACATCGACGCGCTGGTGCGCGCGGGGCTCGGCACCGACGTGGAGCAGGCGATGTTCTCCGGCACGGACATCGCCGGGGCGGTGCTCGGCGCGGCGGCGGGTGGGCCCCGCGAGGCATGGCCAAGCGGCGGCTACGTCACGACCGACGCGCTGCAGACGCTCACCGGGGCCGGCGTCGACGGGCTGATCCTGCGCAGCGACGCGCTGCCGCTCGACTCCGACGTGACCTACACGCCGACCGCGCACACCACGCTCGCCGTACCCGGCGGCACGGTCGACGTCGTACTCACCGACGGTGCCCTCGACGACAGCATCATGGCCGGCGTCAACCACCCGGCCGACGCGCGCTGGGCCGAGCAGCGGTTCCTGGCCGAGACGCTGCTGTTCACCGAGGAGCTGCCGAGCTCGCAGCGCGACGTCGTCGTCGCCCCCGACCGGCGCTGGCAGCCTCCGGCGCACTACGCCAAGGCGTTGCTCGACGACACCGCGACGATGCCGTGGCTGACGCCGGTCACTCTCGACGACGTCCGGGCCACCCCGCCGTCTGACGCGCCGCGCGGCGAGTTGAGCTACCCGGCCAAGCAGCGGCGGGCCGAGCTGCCGCAGAGCTACCTGAACGACGTGGCCGCGACGGGCGGCCGCATCAACGACCTCGAGTCGATCTTCACCGACCCGAAGACGCAGACGGCGCGCGAGCTCTTCCTCGGCGGGCTGCGCGCGGAGTCGACCGCCTGGCGCGACGACCTGCGCACCGGACGGGCGTTCCTGGACGCCACCGAGGCAACCGTGGCCGACGACTACGGCAAGGTGCAGATCGTCTCGCGCGGCCTGGTCACCCTCACCAGCAGCAGCGGCACCGTGCCGATCACCGTCGCCAACAGGCTCGACCAGCCGGTCCGGGTCCGCCTCGCCGTCGACGCGGGCGGGCGGGCCAAGGTCACCGACAGCGGAGCGGTGCAGACGCTCGCCGCCGGCCAGCTGACCCAGCTCGAAGTCCGGATGCAGGCCCAGACCAACGGCGTGTTCCGCGTGCGTGCACAGCTGTTGACCCCGACGCCCGACGCCCGCGCCTACGGACGGGTGCAGACGCTGCTCGTGCGGTCGACGGCCTACGGCACCGTGGCCCTCGGCATCTCGGGCGGGGCTCTCGCGGTGCTGCTGCTCGCCGTGGCCGTGCGGCTGACCCGGCGCGGGCTGGCGGCGCGCCGGGCCAGACGAGTGGGGCGCGATCCGCACGAGGCCCCGCAGTGACCACGGGTACGACGTCGGGCCGATCGGCCGGTCGAACCCCGGGCGACATCGGCGAGGCCGGCCCGGGCACGGGCGGCATCGTCCGGTCGAGCACCGCGATGGCGCTCGGCACCGTCATCTCGCGCGCCACCGGCTTCCTGCGCACGGTGGTGCTCGCCACCGCGATCGGGCTCGCGGTCGGCGACGCCTACAACGTCGCCAACACGCTGCCCAACGTCGTCTACGAGCTGCTGCTGGGCGGCGTGCTCACGAGCGTCGTCGTACCCCTCGTCGTCGAGGCGGCGACCCGCGACGGCGACGACGGCGAGGCCTACGCGCAGCGGCTGCTCACCCTGGTCGCGATTGCTCTCACGGCGGCGACCACCGTCGCGGTACTGCTCGCGCCGTGGATCATTCGCCTCTACACCGGCGGGCGCGACCCCGCCACCGTCGACCTGGCGACGACGTTCGCACGGTTCTTCCTGCCGCAGATCATCTTCTACGGTCTCGGCGCGCTGATCGGCGCGATCCTCAACACTCGCGACAGCTTCGCACCGCCGATGTGGACACCGATCCTCAACAACATCGTCGTCATCGCGACCGGCCTGCTGTTCATCGCCGTGACGACCGGGGCGCCGCAGCCAGGGCACCTGTCCACCACGCAGACGTGGGTGCTCGGGTTCGGGACGACTCTCGGCATCGTCGTACAGACCGTCGCCCTGCTGCCCGCGCTTCGGCGCACCGGCTTCCGGCTCCGGGTGCGTTGGGACTTCCGCAACTCCGGCCTGCGTCGGGCGGCGCGCCTCGCCGGGTGGGTGCTGGTCTACGTCGCGGCCAACCAGCTGGCGTTCATCGCGATCGTCCGGCTGGCGCGAGGCGCCTACCAGGGCGGGTTCTCGGCCTACACCTACGCGTTCTTCCTCGTACAGCTGCCGCACGCGATCGTGGCCGTCTCGGTCATCACCGCGCTCCTGCCACGGATGAGCCGAGCGGCCACCGCCGGGCGCCGCGACCTGGTGGCCGACGACCTCGCGACCGGGCTCAAGCTCGCCGGGGTCCTGCTCGTCCCCGCTCAGCTGGTGTGCATCGTGCTCGGGCCGCTGATCGCCACCGTCGTCTTCGCCCACCTGAACATCGACGTCGACCAGGCCCGCTTCATCGGCGCCGTGCTCGCCGCCTACGCGGTGAGCCTGGTGCCCTTCTCCGCGTTCCAGCTGCAGCTGCGCGGCTTCTACGCGCTGCAGGACACGCGGACACCCGCGCTCGTCAACGTCGCGATCGCCGTGCTCAACGTCGTCGTCGACGTGATCCTCTTCGTCACGCTGCACGGGCGAGACCGCGTGGTCGGGCTCGCGATCGGCTACTCCGTCTCCTACATCGCCGGGTTCATCCTCTTCACCGCGCTGCTGCGTCGCCGCCTGCAACGCCCCGAGCGCCGCACCCGGCTGCTGCAGACCTACGTGCGCCTGTCGGTCGCGGCGATGCTCGGCACCGCGGTGGCCTGGGTCGTCGCCACGGCGGCGGTCCACGTCCTCGACGACGGGCCGCTCGGCGCGGGGGTGGGAGTCTTCGGCGGGCTGTTGCTCGGCACCCCGGTCTACGTCGCGGCCGCAATGCGGATGCGGGTGGCCGAAATGCGCCAGGTAGCCGGCATGGTGCGCCGCCGCTTCGGCTAGCCGGCGATCGGCCGTTCGGCCCGCTTCGCTCAAGCCCGACGAGCGGCGCGCCGACCCCCTAAGCGTGAGACCGCTGCTGCCCGGGTGGGCGGCCGCCGAGCACGGGGACATCGTGATCGGCTGGCTGACCCGCATCATCGTCGTCCTCGCCCTCTTCGGCGTGGTCGCCTTCGACGGCATCTCCGTCGCCGCGGGCGCGGTCGGGGCGGCCGACGACGCGGGCACGGCAGCCGTCGCGGCGCGCGACGCGTGGGCCCAGAGCCACGACCTGCAGAAGGCGTACGACGCTGCCGTCTCGTCCCTGTCCGACAAACCCGACGACTCGATCCCGACCAGCAGCTTCTCGATCGACCCGACCGGCACGGTGACCCTGAAGGTCCGGCGCGAGACCACCACCCTGCTGATGCGACACATCGGTCCACTGCGCCACCTCACCGTCGTCGTGGAATCGGGCAGCGCGAGTCCGAGCGACAACTAGTGCGCCGTCACCCGACGTCGACCGGCGTGCGCACCGCGCCGCCACCGGGCGCCGGTACACGCCCACCGGGGCATCGCCGAGCGCTGACCGTGCTCGGGGTCCTGTCGACCGCGACCGCGCTCGTCGCCGGTCTGGCCCAGGCGGTGCCCGCCGCCGCCGACCCGAGCGTCCAGGACGCCCGGGCCCAGGCCGCTGCCCTGCAGACGGAGGTCGCGCAGCTGCAGACCCAGGCCGAGGTGGCGACCGAGCGCTACGACGCCACCGAGGCCCACCTGGCCCAAGTCGTCACCCAGCACGTGCTCGCGCAGCGCCAGCTGGAGGCGGCCCAGAACGCCGTGCACGGCGGCACCACCGCACTCGACCGGCGGGTGCGCGCGCTGTACATGTCCGGCGGCCCCCTGACGCTGATCGCGACGGTGCTCGACTCCGACAACATCGACGATGCGCTGACCCGGCTACGGGCGGTCCGCTCCGTCGTCGCCGCGGACCGCTCCCACCTCGACGCCGCCAACAGCGCCCTCGGCGACGCCTCCCGCATCGAGCGGAAGCTGCGCGACCTGGCGCAGGTTCGGACGAAGCTGCAGAAGGCGGCCGCGGACCAGGCCGACGCGGTGCAGTCGCTGCTCGCCCAGCAGCAGACCCTGCTCGCCGGAGCTAATGCACAGGTCGCCCAGCTCGTCGCCGCGCAGCAGGCGGCGGCCGCTCGTGCCGCGGCCGAGGGTTTCGCCGCCCGGCTCGCCGCCGCCCGGGCCGCCGTGATCGACCCGTCACTGCTCGGCGGCAGCCAGCCGCCGGATGCGGCCGCCGCGGCGGCCATCGCGGCCGCCACGACCCAGCTCGGCGCGCCGTACGTCTGGGGTGCGGCCGGTCCGCACACCTTCGACTGCTCCGGGCTGGTCCAGTGGGCCTACGCCCAGGCGGGTGTCGTGCTGCCGCGGGTCGCCGCCGACCAGTGGAACGCCGGACCCCATCCGGGTCTCGCGCAGCTCGCGCCCGGCGACCTGCTGTTCTGGGCGACCGATCCGAGCGACCCCTCGACGATCCACCACGTCGCCATCTACCTCGGTGGCGGCAACATGATCGCGGCGCCGCACACCGGCGACGTCGTGCGAGTGCAGCCGGTCTACCTGACCGGTTTCGTCGGAGCGACCCGGCCGACTGCCCACGGACCCTGACGGACTAGGCGACTCGGACTCCGCCCCCCGTCCACCCGTCACCCGGACGGGCGCCCGCCAAAGGAAGGAGATTTCCCACAGACAGCCCAGTCGCGGCCCCATCGCCGAGATGCTCGGTTATGGTCGACCGCGAACCCGGGTCCAGGTGGCCCGGGACATCCACCCCAAACACGCATCCGGCCGGACCGCCGAATCCTGCCCCTCGGTCGTGATGCGCCCCGCACACCACACGCACTCACCGACTGGGGCAGGAGCGGGGGACCCAAGGTCCTTCGATCTCCCGGCAACGGCGCCGGAGATCTTGGGGTGAAGCCACCTGACACAGGTGGCCGGGCAGCCTTCCCCGCCCGAACCCGACAGCTGACCCCGCAGGCGTTCGGGAAAGGGAATCCCCCGTGCCTGCAAGGCGTCCTTCTGCGCGCTCGCGCGCCCTCGCCGCCCTGACCGCCACGCTCACCGCCGCCACCACGGCCGGAGCCATCGCCACGACCGCCCTACCCGCCCACGCCGCCACCGACACGCGTGCCGGCACGCATCTCTACTTCGGCCCGGGCAGCCAGTACGTCAACTACGGCCAACGGTTCTCGATCTACCTGCGGCTGGTCTCCGGTGGCACCGAGCTGCCCGGCAAGACCGTCCTCATCTTCATGCGCGAGTCGGAGAGCCAGCCGTGGCGGCAGTGGCGAAGCGTCACCACCGACGGGCATGGTTACGCCGCCGTGCCCTACTCGGCGAGTCGCACCGAGTACCTCACGGCACGGTTCCGCGGTGACGGCAGCTATGCCCCGGCGGCCAGCGTCAACCCCGACTACCCGGTCCGGCCGCGCCTCGGCCAGGAGCTCGTGCAGGAGGCGGCCCGGCACAACGGCGCGCCGTACCAGTACGGCGCCGCGGGGCCCAACGCCTTCGACTGCTCGGGCTTCACGATGTACGTCGCGGGCCGGTTCGGCCGGCACCTCGCGCACAGCGCGGCCGACCAGTACAACCAGGTCGCGCACGTGCCGGCCGGTCGGCAGCAGCCCGGCGACCTGATCTTCTTCCACAACGGGAGCGGGATCTACCACGTCGGCCTCTACGCGGGCAACGGCAAGATCTGGGCGGCGACGCACACCGGCGACTACGTCCGGCTGGAGAACATCTACTCGTCGTCCTACTACGTCGGCCGGCTCGCCTGACCGGACGCGGCTCGGCGACGGTCCCGGCCGGCTCGCGGTTCCCTAGCATGTGACGGTGGCGACACCACCGTCGAGCCGGGACGCGCCGACCGGCCCGCTCGACGACCTACGGCCCGACGCCCTCCTCGACGGTCGCTACCGGCTGCTCGGCGCGCGGGCGGTGCGCTCGCACGCGACCTTGTGGCGAGCCGTCGACGACGTGCTGGGTCGTCCCGTGGCGGTCAAGACGTTCCCGCTGGGCCGTGACGGTGCCGATCCGGCCCTCGTCCTCGACGCGGTGACCCGCGCGAGCCGGGCCGGCGACGCGCGGTTGGTGCGGATGTACGACGCCCGCGCCGAGCCCGGCGCCGCGTATGGCTACGTCGTCACCGAGTGGCTCGACGCACCACCGCTGTCGGCCCTGCTGCGCGACGGGCCGCTGCCCGGTCCCGAGGCGGTCGCGGTCGTGCACGAGGTCGCCCAGGCACTGGCCGCGGCCGCGGCGGTCGACGCCTTTCACGGGGCGCTGCACCCGGACAACGTGTTCGTGCTGCCCGAAGGGGCGGTCCGGGTGACCGACCTCGAGATCGCAGCGACGCTCGCGAGCGCCTGGGGCGACGACCCGGCCGACGACGACGTACGGGGTCTGGGAGCCCTGCTCTACGCGGCGACCACCGCGCACTGGCCCCGGGCCGACACCGCCACAGCACTGGCCGCCGCCCCGCGCGTCGGCGATCGCCCGGTACCGCCCCGCGAGCTGGTGAACAACCTCGCCCGCGAGATCGACGGCGCCACGATGCGCCTGCTGCTCCCACCGCGAGCGGGCGCGGTCGGCCGGGTCGACGACGCCGCCCGCGCCGCCGGCGTGCTGGCCGCGCTCCCGCACCGCAGACCGGGCGCCGCCGCCGAGCCGAACGCGCGGCGGTCCTCCCGGTGGCCGAAGCTGCTGCTGACGCGGGCACTCCCCGCGGCGGCGATCGTGACGATCGGCGTCGTGGCCTGGCAGGCGGGCAGCGATCTGGGCGGCGTGCCGGGCCAGAAGAACGCCGCTCCCGCGCTGTCGCTCCCTGCCTCGCCGGGCCCGTCGCAGCGCCCCGCCCAGCACGCACCCGTGCGCATCGTCGCGCTGCGCGACTACGACCCCTACGGCGACGGGCACGAGAACTCCGCCGAGGCGCCGCTCGCCGCCGACGACGACCCGAGCACCGCGTGGTACACCAGCCGCTACCAGGGCAGCCCCGAGTTCGGCGGGCTGAAGAAGGGCGTGGGCCTGCTCATCGACCTCGGCCGGCCGCAGACCATCCGGCAGGTCAAGGTGTCGCTGACCGCTCCGGGCGCGGCGCTCGCCGTCTACTCCGCTGACTCCCTCGACATCCAGCCGGCGACCGCGACGCCGGTGGGCCGGCTGGCCGGCGCGGGGCAGGAGGCGACGATCCCGGTGACGGGGCCGCCGCAGCGCTACTGGCTGCTGTGGATCACGAAGCTGCCGCCCATGGACGGCGGTTACGGCGTCGGGATCGCCGAGCTGGCGTTCCTGACGTGATCGTCCGGTTCGTCCGCGCCGGACGGGTCCCGCGACTACCCTGACCTCGTGGGCGATCCGGCGGCTGACGGCTTCGCCGCGCCGGCGCTCGAGGATTCCGGCCCGGACGACCGCGAGCTGATGCGCCGCCACGTGGCGGGCGATCCCGACGCCTTCACCGACCTGGTCCGGCGGCACCGCGACCGGTTGTGGGCCGTCGCCGTGCGCACCCTCGGGGATCCCGACGACGCGGCCGACGCCGTGCAGGACGCACTGGTCTCCGCCTTCCGCTCGGCCTCGTCGTTCCGCGGCGAGGCGCAGGTCAGCACCTGGCTGCACCGGATCGTGGTCAACGCCTGCGTCGACCGGATGCGCCGCAAGGCGGCCCGGCCGACCGTGGCGATGCCGGACGAGGAGCGGGCTCCGGCCGACCCGCGAGATGCCGTCGGGGCGCGCGAGCTGTCCCTCGACGTGCTCGCGGCCCTGCGTGCCCTCCCCGTCGAGCAGGCGACCGCGCTGGTCCTCGTCGACATCGAGGGCTGGCCCGTCGATGTCGCTGCCGCGATGCTCGACGTGCCCGCCGGCACCGTGAAGAGCCGCTGCGCGCGTGGGCGGGCCCGCCTGGCCGAGTCGCTGGCGCATCTGCGGCCCGGCGGGAACCCCACCCCGGGCGGGTCCGTCCTACCTGCACAGGCGGACGCGCCCGCCCCGCCGGGAGAGGAGGTCGGCAGCGATGTCACGCCCTGACGCCTCCGACCGGCCGCCCGAGCCGTCGGCGGTCGAGCACCCCGACGTCGACACGCTCGCCGACTTCGGCGCCAGCCAGCTCGCGGCGCCTGTCGCCGATGGCGTACGCCGGCACCTCGACGGCTGCGCCGAGTGCCGGAGCCGTCTCACGTCGTACGACGACGTCGCCCGCCTGCTGCACGACCTGCCCCCGGTGCGCATGCCCGACGACGTGCTGGCACGCCTCGAGGAGGCGCTGCGCGAGGAGGCCGCCGGCCGGGGCGCGGAGCCGACACCTGTCGCCGCACCCTCGCTGCAGCAGCCTGCGCCCGCCATGACGACAGTGGGCCGCCCCCTGGGCTCGACGTCGCGCTGGCGGCGCTGGCGCACCGGCCGGACCGGCACCGGCCTGGCCGCACTCGCCGCGGCGGCCGCGGTCGTGCTGCTGGTCGGCGGTGTCGTGGCCGGTGCGCTGCACCTGCGCAACGGCGGTGACGCGCACAGCCAGACGTCGGCCGGCAACTCCGGCGGGGCCACGCTCGCGGCGCCACCGCACACCTACGCCACGACGCACAGCGGCGCCGACTACACCAAGGCCTCGCTCGCGGCCGCGATACCCGCACTGATCGGCTCGCCGGCCGGGGCTCCGCACGCCGCACCGCTCTACAACAGCGGCAGCGACCAGGCAGTCGCGGGCACCGCCGGCAGCCCCGCGCCACCGGCGCCACCGGCGCCGACGAGCGCCGCCGGGGCGAGCGAGGCGAAGAGCGGGCTGACCAGCCTGTCGGTGATGGACCCGCTCGCCCAGCAGCCCGCCGTGCTGTTCGCGTGCATCGCCGCGCTGAGCGGCTCGCGGTCGGGCGCGGTGCCGCTCGCGGTCGACATCGCGCGCTTCAACGACCGGCCCGCCGCCGTGATCGTGCTGCCGAGCCCCGGCCACCCGGCCGACGTCGAGGCATGGGTGGTCGGGCCTGGCTGCGGCCGCACGCCGGGCAACGACGTGCTCTTCTGGCAACGCGTCCCCCGCGCGTAAATCGCTCCCCGGCTCTCGGGTGGCGGTGCTCTCGTCGCCTACCGTCCACGCCGGCGTCTGCGGGGCGGCACGGTCCAGAGCCACGCCCCGACGGCGGCAGCGACGTAAGGGCCGATCCGTGACCCCGCGGGACCGAACGGGTCCTCGCCGCCGACGACGAAGCGATAGCCGTACGCCGTACCGATGAGCGCAAACAGCACCCCCACCAGCCGCACCCACCGCAGGCCGGCCGGGCGTGGCACCCGGCCGGCAGCAGCGATCGCGGCGGCGCCGCAGGCCACGCCGAGCAGGAACGGCGTGATGACGGCGAACGCACCGGTGCCGACGTACTCGCTGGTGACGGCGCCGCCCACGACCGCGACCGGCAGGGCCGCGAGCGCTCCCCGGATCAGGCCCTCGCCGAGCGGGACCTCGGCCACCGGAGTGGCAGCCGCCCGGCCGCCCTGACAGGCCAAGCAGCCCCCGCCGGGGGCCGCCGCGGCGTCACTCCCGCAGCGGGGCGCACCGCAGGCCGAACAGTGGTCGACGGCGGGCCGGGCCGGGTGCACCGCGCACCGCTCCGCGTGGGGAACGGAGGCCGGCGGCATGCGATCACCCTGCCACGCTGCGCATGCCCGGCTGCGGGAATCTCCGTCCGTAGGATTGCGTTCCCGGGCTGGACGCCGAACGAAGGACCAGACGCATGACGCACGAGCCGCGCAACCCCGGTGCGACCACGCACGAGGTCGTCATCATCGGGTCGGGACCGGCCGGTTACACGGCCGCGGTCTACACCGCCCGGGCCAACCTCGCGCCGGTGGTGATCGAGGGCGCGCA
Source organism: Mycobacteriales bacterium (assembly GCA_035690485.1). NCBI lineage: Bacteria > Bacillati > Actinomycetota > Actinomycetes > Mycobacteriales > Mycobacteriales bacterium. Next base: position 35,995 of record DASSKL010000053.1, read on the forward strand.
GTTCGGCGGGGCGCTCATGCAGACGACCGACGTCGAGAACTTCCCGGGCTTCCCCGACGGGATCATGGGTCCGGACCTCATGGACAACCTGCGCAAGCAGGCCGAGAAGTTCGGCGCGCAGTTCGTCACCGACGACGTCACCGAGGTCGACCTGACCAGCGACCCGAAGATCGTGCGGGTCGGCGACACGACCTACGCCGCGCACGCCGTGATCCTCGCGATGGGGTCCAAGTACCGCTACCTCGACCTCCCCAACGAGGCCCGCCTGCTCGGTCACGGCGTCTCCGCCTGCGCGACCTGCGACGGCTTCTTCTTCCGTGAGCAGGACATCGCGGTCATCGGCGGCGGCGACTCGGCGATGGAGGAGGCGACCTTCCTCACCAGGTTCGCCCGGTCGGTGACCGTCATCCACCGCCGCGACACGCTACGAGCGAGCAAGATCATGCAGGACCGCGCGCTGCAGGACCCGAAGATCCGGTTCCTCTGGGACACCGAGGTCGTCGACGTCCTCGGCGACGACAAGGTCACCGGTCTGCAGCTGCGCAACGTCGGCACCGGCGAGGAGTCGACGCTCGACGTGACCGGCATGTTCGTCGCGATCGGGCACGACCCGCGCAGCGACATCGTGCGAGGGCAGATCGACCTCGACGACGCCGGGTACGTCGTCGTCGACGCGCCGAGCACGCGCACGAACCTGCCCGGCGTGTTCGCCTGCGGCGACCTCGTCGACCACACCTACCGCCAGGCGATCACGGCGGCGGGCACCGGCTGCGCCGCGGCGCTCGACGCCGAGCGCTGGCTCGCCGCCCAGTCAGACTGACGCACCACCCGAACCAACGACAGGAGACCCCATGGGTGCCGCTACCAAGACCGTGACCGACAGCAGCTTCGACACCGACGTCCTCGGCAGCGAGAAGCCGGTGCTCGTCGACTTCTGGGCCGAATGGTGCGGACCCTGCAAGATGGTCGCGCCGATCCTCGACGAGATCGCCAGCGAGCACGCCGACAAGATCACGGTGGCGAAGGTGAACATCGACGAGAACCCCGAGATCGCCCGGCGCTACCAGATCATGTCGATCCCGACGATGTCGGTGTTCTCCGGCGGCGAGATCGTGAAGAACATCGTCGGCGCCAAGCCGAAGTCGGCGCTGCTGAAGGATCTCGACCAGTTCATCTGATCGCCGCGCCCCCCGCTGCGGCATGAGATCCCCATGGAGCTGATCCGGCGCGGGTCGACCGGCCCGATCGTCGCCGAGATCCGGAGCAAGCTCGGCGCGCTCGGGTTCCTCGGTGACCCCTCGGCCACCGAGCACGACGACGCCGTCTTCGACGACGCCTGCGACCGCGCGGTCCGTGGCTTCCAGCAGGAGCGCGGGCTGCGGGTCGACGGCATCGTCGGACCCGAGACCTACCGCGCCCTCGACGAGGCGCGGTGGCGGTTGGGCGACCGGGTGCTCAGCCACGGCGCCAGCCGCCTGTTCGTCGGCGACGACGTGGCCGAGCTGCAGCACCGCCTCCTCCAGCTCGGCTTCGACCCGGGGCGCTGCGACGGCATGTTCGGTTCCCGCACCGAAGCGGCTCTGCGGGAGTTCCAGCGCAACATCGGGCTGCCCGCCGACGGCACGTGCGGGCCGCGCACCCTCAAGGCGCTGCACCGGCTGGCCCGCACGGTGGTGGGCGGCTCACCCGAGCGGATCCGGGAGGAGGAGCAGCTCCTGGCGGCCGGTCCGACCCCGGCGGGCAAGTTCGTCGTCATCGACCCCGGTCACGGCGGCGACGATCCCGGCGGAGAGGGCCACGGGCTGGCCGAGGCTGCCGTGGTGTGGGACCTGGCGAACCGCCTCGAAGGCCGGCTCGGCGCGACCGGGGTGACCGCGTTCCTCACCCGCGGTCCCGACGCGAACCCGTCGGACAGCGATCGCGCTGCCTTCGCCAACGAAGCGCACGCCGACCTGTTCCTGTCCCTGCACGTCGATCGCGGGAGCAGCCCGAAGTGCCACGGCGCGGCCACCTACTACTACGGCACGGCGGAGCGGCAGCCGGCGAAGGCACAGCCCGTCCAGGTCAGCGGCCGCCCGCACGCACGTAGCCGGGGCACGGGGTCGGCGGTGGGCGCACGGCTCGCCGGCCTGATCCAGCACGAGCTGACCGAGCGCACCGACCTGCTCGACTGCCGGACGCACCCGAAGACCTGGGAGCTGCTGCGGTTGACCCGCATGCCCGCCGTACGCGTCGAGGTCGGCTACCTGTCACACGCCGGCGATGCCGCGCGGCTGGCCAGCCCGGAGTTCCGCGACACCGTCGCCGAGGGCATCGTGGCCGCGGTCCACCGCCTCTACCTGACCCCCGAGCTCGAGGAGCTCCGCAGCGCAGGCAGCGCGGGGCTGGCCGCCGCGGGCTGACACCGGACCCACTGCTGCCGTCAGACCGGGCGCAGCGCCGTTTCGGGCGACATCGAACCCAGCAGCCGCTCCAGTGCGACCTCGACGTCCTCCCGCCATGACACGGCGTTCTTCAGCTCGAGGCGCAGCCGGGGGTAGCGATGGTGCGGGCGCACGGTCTTGAAACCGACCGCCCGCAGGTAGTCGGCGGGCAGCACGCAGTGGCCGATCTCCTTCCACCGCGCATCGCCGAACGCTTCGATCGCCTTCAACCCTCGCCGGGTCAGGTCCTTCGCCACGCCCTGCAGCAGCATTCGGCCGAGCCCGCCGTCGGCGAACTCCGACAGCACGTGCGCCGTCATGAGCAGCACCGCATCAGCACTGACGGGGCTGGTCGGGAAGGCCACCGACCGCGGGACGTAGGCCGGGGGAGCGAAGAGCACGAAGCCGGCAGGCACCCCGTCGACGTAGGCGATCTTGCCGCAGCTGCCCCACTCGAGCAGCGTGGCCGAGACCCACGCTTCCTTCTCGAGGGAGACGTCACCGGCGTCCTCGGCCCGACCGCGGGCGACCGGGTCGAGCTCCCAGAAGACGCAGGAACGACAACGGCTCGGCAGGTCGTCGAGGTTGTCCAGAGTGACGTTTGCCAGCCGCCGGCCCATCAGGCCGCCTCCTCGGGCGCCCCGGCGGGCGAACCACCGGCCGCATCGGCGTCGTCGGACACGGTGAGCAACGCACCGAGGAAGCCCAGCGCGAGGCCGAGCAGCACGCCGGTGGCAATTCGTGCGACCAGCCTCGGCGACGGCACGGGCGCTCCTGGCGACAGGCGATGACTGAAGCGCCGGTCCCCACACGGCGCGCAACCGGGTTCGATGCTAACGGCGGCGGCCGAAATAGAGAAGGTGCGCGCCCGCGCCGGCGGTAACCTGAACACACACTCCGAGTGGCGCCTGCAACGGGAAGGAGCGCCTCCGTGTCCGTCCCCACGCCGGCCACCGGCGGATCGTCCCCCACCGGAGTGCCGCCGGCCGCAGGCTCCGCCAACCGGCTCGACCCCTACGTCGACCGCTACGCCGCCCGCACCCGGGGGATGACCGCCTCCGAGATCCGGGCGCTGTTCGCCGTGGCTTCCCGACCCGAGGTCGTGTCGCTCGCCGGGGGGATGCCCTACCTGGCGGCGCTGCCCATGAACGCCATCGCCGACATGATCGGTGAACTGACCGCCCGCACCGGCGTGACCGCGCTGCAGTACGGCTCCGGTCAGGGCAACCCCGTGCTGCGCGAGGCGATCTGCCAGGTGATGGCGCTCGAAGGCATCCAGGCCGGGCCCGACGACGTCGTCGTCACCGTGGGCTCGCAGCAGGCGCTCGACCTGGTCACCCGCATCTTCTGCGACCCGGGCGACGTGGTGCTCGCCGAGGCCCCGTCCTACGTCGGCGCGCTCGGGACGTTCGCGTCCTACCAGGTCGACGTCGTGCACGTCCCGCTCGACGACGACGGGCTGGTGCCGGGAGCCCTGCAGGAGGCGATCGACCGCCTCGCCCGCGAAGGCCGGCGGGCGAAGTTCCTCTACACCGTGCCGAACTACCACAATCCGGCGGGAGTCTCGCTGGCGCTGGAGCGCCGCCGCGAGATCAGCCGCATCTGCCAGGCCGCCAACCTGCTGATCCTCGAGGACAACCCCTACGGCTTGCTCGGCTTCGACGGCGACCCGCTGCCCGCGCTGCGCGCCGAGCAGGAGGACGGCATCATCTACCTCGGGTCGTTCTCCAAGACGTTCGCGTCCGGGTTACGCGTCGGCTGGGCGCTCGCGCCGCGCGGGGTGAAGGAGAAGCTCGTCCTCGCCGCGGAGGCGAGCGTGCTGTGCCCGCCCTCCTACACCCAGGCGATCGTGGCGGAGTATCTCGCGACCCAGCCCTGGCAGCAGCAGATCAAGGTCTACCGCGAGATCTACCGAGAACGTCGTGACGCGATGCTTTCGTCACTGGAACAGCTGCTGCCCGCGACCTGCACATGGACCAAGCCGACCGGCGGGTTCTACGTCTGGGCCACGTTGCCCGAGGGAGTCGATGCCAAGGCGATGCTGCCGCGGGCGGTGCAGGCCCGCGTCGCCTACGTCCCCGGCATCGCCTTCTACGCCGACGGTGGCGGCGCCGGCCACATGCGCCTGTCCTACTGCTACCCCGACCCCGACCGCATCCACGAGGGCGTACGCCGGCTCGCGGGGGTGCTCGAAGAGGAGATGGAGCTGCTCGAGACGTTCGGCGTGCAGCCACCGCCCGCCGGCCTGATGCCGGGACCGGCGCAGCCCACCTCCGCCAGCGCCCCCGGCCCCGACCTCTCCTAGAGGAGCAGCATGAGCGACCTCGACCGCGTGCTGGTGCTGGCGGGCGGCCTGTCCTACGAGCGAGAGGTGTCCCTGCACTCCGGACGCCGCGTCGTCGACGCGCTACGGACCATCGGCGTCGAGGCCGAGCTCGCCGATGTCGACCCAGGGCTGCTGCCGGCGCTGACGGCCGACCCGCCGTCGGCGATCTTCATCGCCCTGCACGGAGCCACCGGGGAGGACGGCGCCATCCGCGACGTGCTCGACCTGATGGGCCTGCCCTACGTCGGCTCCGACGCCGCCGCCTGCCGGCTGGCCTTCGACAAGCCGAGCGCCAAGGCGGCAGTGCGGGCGGCCGGTCTGCTCACCCCGGGGTCGGTGGCCCTACCGCACGCCACCTTCCGCGAGCTGGGGGCCTCGGTCGTGCTCGACCGGATCGTCGAGCGACTCGGCCTGCCCCTGATGGTCAAGCCGGCTCGCGGCGGTTCCGCCCTCGGCGCCGGAGTCGTCCGCACCCGGGAGGAGCTCCCGAGCGCGATGGTCGGCTGCTTCTCCTACGGCGAGGTTGCCCTGGTCGAAGCGTTCGTCACCGGGGTCGAGGTGGCGGTCAGCGTCATCGACACCGGAAGCGGGCCGGTCGCGCTGCCGGCCACCGAGATCACCCCGCTGGAGGGCGCCTTCGACTACGCCGCGCGCTATACGGCCGGGATGACGGAGTACCACTGCCCTGCGCGGCTGACCCCGGAAGAGGCGTCCGCGGCCGCCGACGCGGCGCTGACCGCCCACCGCGCCCTCGGCCTGCGCGACCTCTCGCGCACGGACCTCATCGTCGCCGACGGGGTGGCGCACTTCCTCGAGGTCAACGTCTCGCCAGGGATGACGGAGACGTCGCTGCTGCCGTTGTCGGCCGATGCCGCCGACATCGACCTCGGCACCCTGTGCCGCGACCTGCTCCAGCAGGCGGCCGGCCGGGCCTGATCCCGGTCCAATTCGTCAGGAAACGGCCGGTTCGTCCCGGTCTACCGGCTCGTCGCCACCGGGCAAGGCCTCCGCGGCAACTCCCGGTGCCATCACGTCGAGGATCCGCTGCAGGTCCTCCATCGATCCGAACTCCACGACCAGCTTGCCCTTGCTCCGGCCGACCTCGACCTTGACCCGGGTCTCGTAACGGTCGGACAAGGCCGCGGCGACCTCGCTCAGGCTTCGACGTCCGGCGGCGCCGCGCCGCGAGCGGGGGGCCGCCGGCACGTCGCCGACGGCGACCATCTCCTCGACGGCACGCACCGACAACCCCTCGGCGACGATGCGGGCGGCCAACCGCTCCTGGGCCTCGGGATCCTCCAGCGCCAGCAGAGCCCGGGCGTGCCCGGCGCTCAACACGCCTGCCGCCACCCGGCGCTGCACCGGTAGCGGCAGGCGCAGCAGCCGCAGCGTGTTGGTCACCTGCGAGCGGGACCGCCCGATGCGGGCGGCCAGCTCCTCGTGCGTGGTCCCGAAGTCCCCGAGCAGCTGCTCGTACGCCGCCGCCTCCTCGAGTGGATTGAGCTGCTGGCGGTGCAGGTTCTCGAGCAGCGCGTCACGGAGCATGTGGTCGTCGCCGGTCTCCCGGACGATGGCCGGCACCTCGTCGAGACCGGCCTCGCGAGCCGCTCGCCAGCGTCGCTCCCCCATGACGAGCTGGTAGCGCTCGTCGCCGAGCGGGCGGACCACCACCGGCTGCAGGAGTCCCACTTCGCGAATGCTGGTGACCAGCTCGGCCATGGCCTCCTCGTCGAAGGCGTCACGGGGTTGCCGCGGGTTCGGCTCGATCGCCGTGACCGGCACCGCAGCGAACCGCGCGCCGGGGACCGTCTCGGCGGCGCCCTCGGGGCCGGTGCCGGCAGCAGCCGTGGGAATCAGGGCGCCGAGCCCGCGGCCGAGGCCGCCACGGCGAGCACTCACGGTCGTTCCTCCACCCCTCGCTGAGCGATCTCCTGTGCGGCGGCGACGTAGGCTCGGGCGCCTCGCGATGCCGGGTCGTAGGTGAGCACCGACTGACCGAAGCCCGGCGCCTCGGATATCCGCACGCTGCGCGGGATCGTCGACGTGAGCACGATGTCCGGGAAGTGCTGGCGCACCTCGGCGGCGACCTGGTCGGCGAGACGCGTGCGTGCGTCGTACATCGTCAGCAGGATCGTCGAGACCCGCAGCTGCGGATTGAGGTGTGCTCGCACGAGCTCGACGTTGCCCAGCAACGCGCCCAGTCCTTCCAGCGCGTAGTACTCGCACTGGATCGGGATCAGCACCTCAGCCGCCGCCACCAGCGCGTTGACCGTCAGCAATCCCAGCGAGGGGGGGCAGTCGATGAGCACGTAGTCGTAGTCGGCGGCGACCGCGGCGACCGCGCGCTGCAGGCGCATCTCCCGGGCGACGGTGGACACGAGCTCGATCTCCGCGCCGGCCAGGTCCACCGTGGCCGGCACGCAGGACACGCCGGTCGCGTCGCCGGCGGGCCGCACGACCTCGGCAATCGTGCGTTCGCCCATGATGACGTCGTAGACCGACGGCATCCCCGGTTCCCGGTCGATCCCGAAGGCAGTCGTCGCGTTGCCCTGCGGGTCGAGGTCGATGGCCAGCACGCGTAGCCCGCCCGCCGCCAGTGCGACGGCGAGGTTGACCGCCGACGTGGTCTTGCCGACCCCGCCCTTCTGGTTGGCGACGGTCATGATCCGGGCGTGTGACGGACGCGGCCAGGGCTCGCCCGCGGCCAGGGTGGCGCGTGTTTCACGTGAAACGACCGCCGTCGGCCCTTCGCTCACCCCACGCCTCCCTTCCGCGACCTGGCACCGGAAGCCGCCCCGGGACGGCCCCGCCGTGTCGGCGCCGACCCTAGCCGGACTCGCACCACCGTGGTCGGCGTCTCCACAACCCCCTCACCGCACGTAACCACGTCGGCTGCTTCGACCGGCCACCGCCGGAG
>DASSKL010000054.1 GCA_035690485.1 Mycobacteriales bacterium
GGCCTCGTCGAGGTGCTGGTAACCCTCGCGGGTCAGCCGGTGCAGCTCGTAGTGCCCGAGGTCGCGGAAGAGCGCGAGGTCCGCAGCCCGCACCTCGAACGCCGTCCGCACCGTGCGCAACAGCTCGGGGTACGCCGCCGCGGGGTTGAACGACGTCGCCAGCACGTGGGTCGCCTGCTGCAGGGCACGCAGCCGCAGCCGGTCGACGGAAACCGCCGCAATCCCGCGCCCGGCCAGGTGCAGGAGCACCAGCGGGGGGAGGAACAGCACGGCGGTCCAAGGGACCCACGCATACGAGGCGGCCAAGAACACCCCGTAGCAGACGCTCACAATCGCGTTCAGCATCCGGAGTCCGACAACGTGCGGCACCAGCAGTTGCCGCTGTTTCGCCAGGACCAGGACCGCCGTGAATGCCACTTGGTTGACGACCATGAGGGTGATCAACCCGGCCACAGCCGACAGCAAGATCGTGTGGTGGCTGCTTCCCGGGTCGGCAACCGAATCGGTCACGGCCGTTGCCAACGATGTGGCAAGCGCCCACTGGGCAACGTTGAAGGCAGACTTGATGAACGAGTTCCTGCCGAGCGCGGAGGCGAAGATCTGCGCTGCGACCACAACGAGCACGGCAACGCCGCCGCGGTAGCCGAGCAGGAGCGGCGCGATCGCCGCCTCCATCACCGTGAACGACTCGACAACGCTTCTGTACTGGTAACGAATCTGCAGTTGCTCGGCCGCAAAGACCAGCACGGCGAGAACGGGCAGGATGTACCAGTCGCTCGGTAGCGACGGCTTCGCCGACAGCGCGAACAGCGGAACGCTCACGCCTGCCGCCGCCACGAGCGCGCCCACATAGATCGCGAGCGCGCTCGGACGACGTCCCCCGTCAGCAGTCACTTAGTTGTCCCAAGCTCCGTACCAGGCCGAACCCCACCAGTTGCTGCCATACCAGTTGGTCGACTCCGGCTGGCCCCACCAGTTGGAACCCCACCAGTTGGAACCCCACCAGTTGGAACCCGTCCACTGACTCGCCCACCAATTGCTACCGGTCCATGACGTGAACAGCGTAGAGACCGGATCCCACAGCGTGAGCTGAGTTGTGAGATTGCCATTGACTACCACCGAACCGCTGGATCCGGCCGCGGAGACGTAAACCGTGCCGCGCGACAGGTCGAGCGAACCGGTGCCGTTGCCCGACGGCACCCCCTGGTTGGCCAGCCCAGCCGGCGCGGAGTAGACGGCGGAGTAGCCGTCGACCACACCTGCGCCCACCGCCATCGGGTCGCTCGAGGCGTCCGGGCGTGCGGTCGACATGAGCGCGTACTTCACCCGGTCCGGCGTCATCGACGGGTTGGCCGACAGCATGTCGGCGACGAGGCCGCTGACGATGCCGGTGGCCATCGAGGTGCCGGAACCGCGGCGGTACGGCGCCGCCATCGACGACGGGAACTGGTTGGTGATCGTCGCGTTGCGCGCCGCCAGCGAGACGACGTGCGCACCCGGGGCCACGACGTCCGGCTTGGCGATGCCGTCGGCAGCCGTCGGGCCGTGCGACGAGAAGTTCGGCAGCACGTCGTCGCCCAGGCCGGGGGTGCCCTGGTCGTCGATGGCACCGACGGTCAGCACGAACGGGTCGTCGGCCGGCTTGCTGATCGTCTGCGGCGCCGGCCCGCGGTTGGACGCGGCGACGACGACGACGACGCCCGACTGCCAGGCCTTCTCCACCGCGTAGTCGAGCGGGTCGACCTTGTACGACTGCGTCGAGTCGGTGCCGAGCGACAGGTTGAGGACGCGGATGCCGTAGGTGTCCTTGAAGCTGACGACCCACTGGATGGCGGCGAGCACGTTCGACACGTCGGACGACCCGTCCGGCCCGGCGATCTTGACGGACACGATCTTCGCGCGCGGCGCGGTGCCGACGTACTGCCCGTTCGAGGCCGCACCGTTACCCGCGATGAGGCCGGCGATGAACGTGCCGTGACCGTAGGAGTCCTGGCAGCCCGGGTCGCCGGACAAGTTGACGCAGGAGGCCTTGGTGAGGCCGAGCGGGTCGGTCGTCACCGGCACGACCTGCCCGGCCAGGTCCGGGAGCCCCGAGTCGACGCCGGTGTCGACCAGGGCGACGGTGACGCCCTGGCCGCTCGCGCCGGAGGCGGCGAGGTCGTCGGCACGGACGACCTTGCTGTAGACCGACGGCCAGGTCGACGGGTCGTTGATCGACCCCTGCACGTGCACGGGCAGGTCTCGCGAGATCGCGCGGATGCCCTGAGTGGCCGCCAGCTCGGCGATCTTTCCGCCGGGCACGGCGGCCGCGAAGCCGTCGATGATCGACAGCTGCTTCGTCACCGTGCCGCCCAGGTCGGCGACCCTCTGCTCGACGGAGGCCACCGCGCCGCCGGTCGTCTGCACGACGACCTTGACCGCGCCGGAAAGCCCGCGCAGGCCGGGGTCAACCGAGGCCCCTGACGATGCCGATGAAGCGGCGGAGACACCGGCGACGGTGCCGGTCAGAACACTGGCGATGACCAGGAGTCCGCTGAGAAGAGCGAGACCCCGGGCACGGATTGCCTGCATAGCACCCTCCGTAACCGTGCGGCTACTGAAGGTTCGGGGAGGTCACCCCTTCGGGTCATGACTAGCGGGTGGGGTTGTCGCTAGTTCCTTGTGACTAACCGGGGGTCGGTTTGTATCACCGCACCGGACGAGTCGTATTTGCGCCGACCCCCTGGCCGGCCCGCCGGTGACCATCTCGGGCCGTTGGAACCGGCGACAGATAGCCCGCTGTAGCCGCTTCGACCGGCCCGTCAGTCGCCGGCCGAACCAGCGGAACGGCATCCACGGCACGTGCCGAAGATGGCGAAATGCCCCACGTCCACGTGAAATCCGCGCTCCGTGGCAATCCGGTCGACGGCTCCCTGCACGAGCGTGGGAGGCACCTCGTCGACGTTCCCGCAGTCGCGGCAGACGAGGTGCAGGTGGTCGGCGTCCGCCGCCGGGTGGTAGGTCGCGGAACCGTGGCCGAGGTGCGTGTGGGTCACCAGCCCGAGATCCTCGAGCAGCTCCAGCGTGCGGTAGACGGTGGAGATGTTGACGGTCGAGGCAACGCGGCGTACCTCCGCCGCGATGTCGTCGGGAGTCGCGTGGCCGAGCGTCTCGACCGCCTCGAGCACCAGCTGGCGCTGGGGCGTCAGGCGGTAGCCCCTCGATCGCAGCTCGTGCTCCCAGCCCACGTGACCGAGTCTAGGCAGGACGACGCGCCTCCCTCGACCAGCGAGATCAGCTCGCTGTCGGGTCCTTCGGGCGCCACCAGGTCGACGAGAAGGGACAACGGCACCCCCGCCCGCAGCAGCTCCATGGGCAAGGCGCAGGAACCTTCGTCACAGCAGTCACGTGGCACACAAAGAACGTCGACCGATCCCCCGGATCCCTTGCGCACCCGAGCGGGTGATCCGCAGTTGCGCCGGTCGGCCACAGATCTTGACCCGTGCATCCACGGGCAGGCACGGCGTACGCTCCGACCCATGACCGCTGCCCCGGAACAGATGCAACGCGCCCGCTTCCACGCGATGGACGAGGGCACCCAGGAAGACTGGTCGATCATCGCGGGCCACTCGCTGGAGTTCGGCGCCGGGCTACCCGACCGGGTCCTCACGCACCTGCGACTGCTCGACGGCGACTTCGGCGGCTTCGCCGTCGACCGGCTCACGCACAGCCTGCAGACCGCGGCCCGCGCGGAGAAGGCCGGCCGCAGCGACGACTACGTCCTCTGCGCGCTGCTGCACGACATCGGCGACACCCTCGGCCCGTTCAACCACGCTGACATCGCCGCCGCGATCGTGAAGCCGTTCGTCTCCGACGACCTGCACTGGATGGTGGAGAAGCACGCGGAGTTCCAGGGCTACTACTTCTTCCACTTCATCGGCCTCGACCGTGACCGGCGCGAGCGCTACCGCGGGCACGAGTGGTTCGACCTCACCGCGGAGTTCTGCGCCGACTTCGACCAGGTCGCGTTCGACCCCGGCTACCCCACGCCTCCGCTGGAGCACTTCGAGCCGCTGATCCGCTCGAAGATGGCCGCGCCCGTCCGCTCGCTGTACCGCGGCACCGACTGAGCATCGAGTCACACCTGCCCCGCCGAGCCGTGTAGGCGGCCGCTGACCGGCAACGCTGGTCACATGGACACCATCTGGCGCGCAACTGCCGTGCTCGTCGGAGCGGCGCTGACCGCGTTGCTGATCGGCTGGGTGATCTCCCGGATCGCCTTGCGGATCGGGCGCCACGACGAGACGGCACTCCTGTGGCGGGTGCATCGGCGCTGTCACCGACCGTTCATCTGCACGCTCGTCGTCGTCGCGCTCACGGTCGCGCTGTCGGGGGCACATCTCGACGGCGGGTCCCGCGACGCGCTGCGGCACGCGTTCACGCTCGGTCTGATCGCGGCGACCGCCTGGCTCGCGGTCGCGGCGTTGTTCGTCGTCCAGGACTTCGCGTTCGCGCGGGTCCGCATCGACATGCGCGACAACCGCCGGGCGCGCAAGCTGCGCACGCAGATCTCGATCCTGCGCTCGCTCACGGCGGTCGGCGTCAGCATCGTCGCGGCGGCCGCCATGCTCATGACCTTCGGCCGGTTCCGCGCGTTCGGCGCCTCGCTGCTGGCCTCCGCGGGCATCATCGGCATCGTCGCGGGCGCGGCTTCGCAGAGCGCCCTGAAGAACGTGTTCGCGGGCCTGCAGCTGGCGTTCTCCGACGCCCTGCGAATCGACGACGTGGTCGTCGTGGAGAACGAGTGGGGTCGGGTCGAGTCGCTCAACCTCATGACGGTGACGCTCGCGCTGTGGGACGAGCGACGGCTCGTGCTGCCGACGAGCTACTTCACGACGGCGCCGTTCCAGAACTGGACGCGGACGGAGTCCCGGGTCGTCGGTTCGGTGATGCTCTACCTCGACTACCGCACGCCGCTGGAGCCGCTGCGGCGCAAAGCGCAGCAGGTCATCAACGACTCACCGCTGTGGGACCGCCGCGACTGGGTGCTGCAGGTCGTCGACACCACCCCGTCGACGATGGTCGTGCGAGTGCTCGCCAGCGCTGCCGACGCCCCGAGCGCCTGGGACCTGCGCTGCGACGTGCGCGAGGAGCTCATCGACTGGCTGGTCGAGCACGCGCCCCAGAGCCTGCCGCGGCTGCGCACCGACGCCGGCGACGCCTACCCGGCCGAAGAGATCCGCGAGCTCACTGCCCGTCGGGCCTGACCGGCTCGTCCGCGTAGTACTCCCGCAGCAGCTGGATCGCGAGCCGGCGGTCCATCATCCCGGGCTCGGGCGGCCTGACAACGCGCAGGTGCGGCGCCTTCTCGGGTGCGCCCTGGCCAGCCGCGGTTGCGGCGAAGAAGTCGTCGGCCTGGGAGTGCACTGCCACAGCGATGTCATCGGCAGCCACAGACCGGCGTACACCCGCCGAGTCGACCATCCGGCCTGCCCCGAACGGACTAGACGCATCACCGGTTCGGGCCACTCCTAGGGGATCCGACCGAATGACGCCGACTGGCCCGACTTCGTATGGCCCCGCCGGGCTATTCCGGACCGACCGGACATTGGGCCACCATGCGAGCAGAGAACCGCGCAATTGCGGCGATGATGTCACCGACGAGCAGAGCGGAGCCATGGACGGCAGCGGCACGCTCGCCCTGGCCCTGACGACGGGGGTCATGACCGCGGGCACCCTGGCGGCTTCGTACGCCGCGCTGCTGCTGCGCCGCTCGCGCGACAATCTGGTACGCCGCAACCGCGATCTCCTCGACGACAGCCCGCTCGGGATTCTCATCATGAGCGTCGCCGGAGAGCCGCTCTACGCCAACCAGCGGCTGGTCGAGCTGACCGGCGGGGCCGCGCCCACCGGCACCGAGGGGCTGGCCCGCGCGCTGCCCCTGCACCCGGACGACGTAGAGCAGGTGCTGTCCGAGTGGGCGGTGGTGAGCGCGCGCCGGGAGATCTACCGCGGTCGGTTCCGGATCCTGCGAGCCGACGGCGAGGTGCGCCACCTTCGGCTGCAGGCACAACCGGTGGTCGACGGCGAGCGGCTGGACGCGTGGATCGCGAACGTCTACGACGAGACCGGAGACATTGCGCAGCGCGACCGGCTGCAGCAGCTGTCGCAGATCGTCGAGGGCGTCCCGGACTTCGTGTTCACCACCGATCCGGACGGCTACATCACCTACCTCAACCCGTCGGCCCGCCGGTTGCTGGGCATCGGCCCCGACGAGGAGGTGCCGCACATCGATATCGCCGCCACGCTGCTCACCCCGGTGTCGCAGGCGAAGCTCGCGCGGGAGGCGCTACCTGCGGTCGCGGAGAACGACGTGTGGGTCGGCGACATGACCGTGCGCCTGCCCCACCGGGAGATGCCGGTCTCGCTGGTCCTCGTCGCACATCGCGACGACCGGGGCGACATCGCCTTCTTCTCCTCGATCAGCCGCGACATCACCGAGCGCAAGCAGGTCGAGGCGCGCCTGCTGCAGGCCGACCTCTACGACCAGCTGACCGGCCTGCCCAACCGGGTGCTCTTCCTCGACCGGCTCGACCAGGCACTGGTGCGGGCCGACCACGGCCACACCCGGATCGCGGTGATGTCGCTGAACATCGACCGCTTCAAGCTGGTCAACGACTCCTACGGCCACCACGCCGGCGACTCGCTCCTGGTGCGCGCCGCGTCGCGGCTCAGCGACGTGCTGCGTCCAGGCGACACCGCCGCGCGGTTCGGCAGCGACACCTTCACGGTCCTCTGCGAGGAGGTGACCGACGAGGAGCAGGCCGGCGAGATCGCCCAGCGGTTCTCGGCGGCACTCTCGGCGCCGTTCGACCTGGACGGCGATCGGGTCTTCCTGACCGTCAGCATCGGCATCACCCTGTCCGGTTCGGGCGCAGCGACGGCGCCGACGATGCTGCGCGACGCCGACGCCGCGATGCACCTGGCCAAGGAGCGCGGGCGGGCGCGGCACGAGATCTACTCCGAGTCGCTGCGCACCTTCGCCGTACACCGGCTGCGCACCGGCAACGACCTGCACCGCGCCCTGTCCGAGGGCGAGTTCCGGTTGGTCTACCAGCCGGAGGTCTCCCTCGACGACGGCCACATCACCGCGGTCGAGGCGCTGCTGCGCTGGCACCACCCGGACCGGGGTCTAGTGCCGCCGGCGGAGTTCATCCCGCTGGCCGAGGAGACCGGTCTCATCGAGCCGATCGGGCTGTGGGTGCTGGAGACCGCCGCGGCCCAGGCGGCGCTGTGGCGCAACGCCCGGCACGACGGCGGGCCGCTCCCGGTCTGGGTCAACCTCTCGCCGCGGCAGCTGGCGAACCCCTCGATCGTCGAGCAGGTCGCCACCGTGCTCGAGCGGAAGGCCGTCGACCCCCGCCAGATCGGGCTGGAGATCACCGAGTCGGCCCTGCTCGAGGACGCCGAGGCCGCGATCCGGCAGATGACCGCGCTGCGCAGCCTCGGCATCCGGCTCGCGGTCGACGACTTCGGCACCGGCTACGCCTCGCTGGCCTACCTGAAGCGGCTCCCGATCGACGCGGTGAAGATCGACCGGGCGTTCGTCGACGGCATCGGCAACGACGCCGACGACGTGGCGATCGTCACGGCGGTCATCGGCATGGCCAAGGCCCTTCGCCTGGTGTCGATCGCCGAGGGCACCGAGACCCGCGAGCAGGTGCGCGCGCTACGCGACCTGGGCTGCGGGCTCGCCCAGGGCTACTTCTTCACGACCCCGCAGCCGGCGCAGACCGTGACGCGGTTGCTGAGCAGCGACCGACGGGGGCCGATGTTCCCCTTCGACGAGAAGACGACCGACGCCCCACCGACGCCGGCGCCGCGCCCCGCACCTGCCGAGGTCCGCGAGGTCATCGTGCCGCAATCGCGGCCATGACCTCCGCCGCCACCGACGGCGGGCAGATCAGCAGCTGATCGGTGATCGCCCGTGGCGTGTTGAACTGCAACGGCGACCCGTCGAACCGGCTGACGTGCAGGCCGGCCGCAACCGCCACCCCGGCGGGGGCCGCCGAGTCCCACTCGCGCATCGCGCCCGCGTGCAGGTAGACGTCGGCGTCGCCCCGCACCACCGCCATCGCCTTGCCGCCCGCCGACCCGTGCGGCAGCGTCACCGCACCGATCCGCCGCGCGACCTCGTCGACGAACAACGGCGGCCGGCTGCGGGAGACGACCATGCGCAGCGGCCGCTCCGGCTCCGCCCGCTCCGGCAGCTCGCCACCCGCCGAGAACGTGACCTCCTCCGCGGGCAGCGCGACGGCCGCGGCGATCAGCGATCCGCGCTCCCAGAGCGCGACGTGCACCGCCCAGTCGACCCGGCCGGGCTCGCCGTACTCCCGGGTGCCGTCGAGCGGGTCGACGATCCAGAGGCGCTGGGCGTCGAGCCGCGCCGGGTCGTCACGGCCCTCCTCCGAGAGCACCGCATCGTCGGGACGGGCGTCGGCGAGCCGAGCGACGAGGAACTCGTGCGAGCTGGCGTCCCCCGCGTCGCGGACCTCGTGGGCTGCCGCGCCCGCCATCCGCCCGCGCAGACCGACGAGCCGCCGGCCCGCCTCGGTCGCGAGCTCGGCGGCGAGCCGCTGGTCGTCGGTCATCCGGTTAGTTGACCATGACCACCGCGAGAGTCATCCGTACGGGGGATTTGCGAAGTTCCGGCCCACGTGACGGCCACCGCTCCGTAGCGTG
Source organism: Mycobacteriales bacterium (assembly GCA_035690485.1). NCBI lineage: Bacteria > Bacillati > Actinomycetota > Actinomycetes > Mycobacteriales > Mycobacteriales bacterium. The sequence goes on from DASSKL010000054.1 coordinate 8,722, forward strand.
GGCGCATGTCCCGGTTCCGCCATGTGGCCGGAGGCTGCCTGCTGACCGGGTTGCTCTCCACGCTGCTGCTCTGCAGCGGCTCCCCGTCCGCTCTGGCGGCCGACGGCCCCCTGTCGGCGCTGCAGGACCGGGTCACCGGCGCGCTCGCCGCGTCGACGGCGCAGAAGGTCGCAGCGACGATCGACGTGGCCGGACTCGGCACGTTCGGCGTCGACTCCGGTCAGGAGCAGCGACCGGCGAGCACCCAGAAGATCTTCACCACGACCACCGCCCTGCTCACGCTCGGCCCTGATTTCCGTTACGCCACAAGGGTTTTCTCCGACGGCGCACCGATCCGGCGGGACGGGGTGCTGATGGGCGACCTCGTCGTCGTCGGCTCGGGTGACCCCACGCTCACCTCGGCACGGCTCGACGGGCTCGCGGCCGCGCTGGCCGGCGCGGGCCTGCGCCGGGTCGCCGGCGGGCTGGTGGTGGACGACAGCCGCTACGCCCACGACGTCGTCGCCCCCGGCTGGCAACCAGACTTCCTCGGCGGCGAGGCCGGCCAGGTGTCGGCGTTCACCGTCGACCGCAACACGTGGACGAGCGGTGCGGCATTCGACGCCGACCCGACACCGGCCAACCTCGGCCTGTGGCGGCGGGCGCTCGCCCGGCACGGCATCTCGGTCGCCGGTCGGGACAGCATCGGTCAAGCGCCGCACCGCCTCACCCACCAGCTGGCCACCGACGGCTCGGCCCCGCTGCGGCAGATCGTGACCGAGACGCTGCGGCACTCGGACAACTTCTACGCCGAGATGCTGCTGCGGGAGGTGGGCGCGGCCACCTCCGGCTACGGGTCGCGGGGCAACGGCATCAAGGCACTCGGCGCGGTGGCGCACCGGCTGGGGGTGCCGCTCGGGCAGGTCTACGACGGTTCCGGCCTGTCCTACCTCGACCGGGAGACCCCGACCCAGCTGGTCAGCTGGCTGAGCGCCGCCGCGAGCACTCCCGCGGGGCCGGTGCTGACCTCGGCGATGCCGTCGTCCTGCCAGACCGGCACGCTGAAGAGGCGCCTGTGCGGCGCGTGGCTCACCGGCCGGGTGCACGCGAAGACCGGGACGCTCGACGGGGTCCGCACGCTGTCGGGCTTCACGACCGCGCGGTCCGGACAGCGGGTCACGTTCACGATCCTGCTCGCGGACATCGGCAACATGAGCACGGCCATGTCGGCGATCGACTCCGCGGTGGCACAGCTCGCGACGTTCGTCGGCCCACCGCCGGCGCGGCCCGCCGCACCTGCACCGACCAAGGCGGCGCCGCCCCCGCCCGCGGAGCCCGCGCCGGCGCCTCGACCCTCTGCGACCCATCACGACAGCGGTGCCCTGGCCCCCGCCGTCGCGAGCACCCCGCTCGCCGCCGCCGCCAAGGCGCCGGGTGACGACACACCGGCCGGCGCGGTCGCCGCCGTGCTGCTCGCGCTGATCGGTGGCGCGATCGTGCGCTACGCGGTGCTGCGCCCGCTGTCCCGGGAACGAGCCAAGACCTAGCGGCGCAGCCGGTCGCGGATCACCAGCGGCAGCGGTCTGATCACCGTGCCCTCGGCCGCGATCCGGCGGCGCAGGATGCGCCGGTTGTGCAGCACGCCCAGCAGCCCGGCCCCCCACAGGACGTACTGGGTCGCGAACGCCGCCCGGTAGCCGTCGAGCGAGCCCAGGCCGGCGTGGCCCGCCAGGTCGAGCACGATGCCGATCACGAGGATGGTCGTCAGCGACGCCACGAAGCCGCCAACGTTGACGATGCCGCTCGCGCTGCCGAGCCGTAGCGGCGGGTTGAACGTGCGCGCGTAGTCGAAGCCGACCATCGAGCCGGGCCCGTTGGTGCCCAGCACCAGCACGAGCAGGACCAGCACGGCGAGCGGGCAGCGCCCCGGCCAGACCAGCACCACGGTCCACATCAGCGCGCTGCTGCCGACGATCGTCAGCGTCAACGCCGAGCGACGAAGCGGCCAGCGACCGGTGAGCCGGCCGAGCAGTGGCGCCACCGCGATGCCCGCCAGCACGAGCAGGGTGAGCAGCACGCCGGCCGTCGACGGCGAGAGCCCCTCACCCTTCACCAGGAACGGGTAGCCCCACAGCAGCGCGAAGACCGTGCCGGAGAACTGCGTCACGAAGTGCGTCCACAAGCCGATGCGGGTGCCGTGCTCGCGCCAGGCGGCCACCAGGTGCGGGCGCAGTGCCGGTCGCCGCCCCCCGGTGGCGGGCGGGTCGCGCATGACACTCGCCACGAGAAGCGCGACGAGCACGCTGACGCCCGCGGCTCCGGCGTACGACGCCGTCCAGCCGACGTGGTGCAGCAACGCGACCAGGGGGTAGGTCGCGGCGATCTGGCCGATCTGGCCGAGCACGCCGGTCAGCTGGGTCACCAGCGGGATCTGCCGCGGCGCGAACCACATCGGCACCAGCCGCAGCACGCTGATGAAGGTCATCGCGTCGCCGCCGCCGACGAGCACGCGCGCGGCGATCGCCGTCGGCACGTGGTGCGCGGTGGCCAGCGCCACCTGGCCGACGGCCATGAGCGCCGCACCGGTGAGGATCATCCGGCGGGAGCCGAACCGGTCGAGCAGCGTACCGACCGGGATCTGCATCGCGGCGTAGACGGCGAGCTGCAGCACGCTGAACAGCGACAGCAGCGCCGGGCTGACACCGAAGCGGTGCTCGGCGTCGATCGCCGCGACGCCGAGCGAGCCGCGGTGGAAGACGGCGACGACGTAGGCCGCGACGCCGACGCCCCAGACGAGCCAGGCTCGCCGGGGCGTCCGGTCGAGGTACGCCGGGCCACTCACCCCTGGGACAGCAGTGGACACCGGCCGGGTGTTCCCGGCCGGTGCGGGGTCAACGACCCATGCGCACCAGACCGCCGGGGCGCGCCCCGGTCGGCTTGCCGTCCTCGAACGTCACCTCGCCGGCGACCACCGTCGCGCGGTAGCCGTCGACGTGCTGCACGAGGCGGCGGCCGCCCGCAGGCAGGTCGAAGACCATCTCCGGCGCGTGCAGCGTGAGGTTGTCGAGGTCGACGAGGTTGAGGTCGGCGCGCTTGCCCGGCGCGATGACGCCCCGGTCGGTGAGCCCGTAGACGCTCGCCGTGCGGCCGGTCTGCAGGTGCACGACCTGCTCCAGCGGCAGCCGCGGGCCGCGCGCCCGGTCGCGCACCCAGTGCGTCAGCAGGAACGTCGGCATGCTCGCGTCGCAGATCAGCCCGCAGTGCGCACCACCGTCGGACAGGCCGAGCACGGTGGTCGGGTGGGTCATCATCTCGCGCAACGCCTCGTGGTCGGTGTCGACGTACGACGCGAGCGGGGCGAAGATCAGCGCGGTGCCGTCGCGCTCGAGCAGCCAGTCGAGCACGACCTCCTGCGGGGTGCGGCCGGTCGCGGCGGCCACCGCGGCGACCGACGTCGACGGCGCCGGCTCGTAGTCGGGCGGGTCGCCCAGCGGGAACATCTGGTCCCACCGCGACATCAGCGCGAGCGCGATGGGGTCGCTGGTGCCCGGCTCCTCCGCGAGCAGCGCGCTGCGGACCTCCGGCCGCCGCAGCTGGGCCACCCGCTCGGGCAGGGGCAGCCGCGCGAGGCCCGCACAGGTCGGGTGCGTGATGAACGGGTGCAACGACGACTGCAGCCCGAAGAGCATGCCGGTCGGCCGGCAGGAGACCTGCGGCACGATCCGCAGGCCCTCGTCGGCGAGGGCAGCCGCGTCGGCCAGCGCGTCGCGGTAGCCCGCCGGCGCCCAGGGCTCCTGCGCCAGCGCATAGGTCACGGTCGCGCCGGTGCGCCGCGCGATGTCGACCATCCAGGCCCGCTCCGGCTCGCGCGCGCCGTTGTCCGACACCAGCTGGAAGACGCCGTGCCCGGCCCGGCGCAGCCCCTCGCCGATGGCGCGCAGCTCGTCGGGCGCGGCCGAGGTGCCGGGGACGAACCCGTGCTTCGAACGGTGCAGGATCGTGCGCGAGGTGGTGAAGCCGGCCGCGCCGGCCTCGAGGGCCTGCGCCGTCAGATCGGCCATCGCGGCCATGTCGTCGGGCGTGGCCTCGTCGTGCGCCCGCTCGCCCATGACGTAGGCGCGCAGCGCGGCGTGCGGCACCTGCGCGACGACGTCCATGGTGCGCGGCGTGCGCTCGACGAACGAGAGGTAGCCGTCGAAGGACTCCCACTGCCAGTCGATGCCCTCGTGCAGCGCGGTGCCCGGGATGTCCTCGACGCCCTCCATCAGCTCGATGAGGAAGTCTTCGGCGCCCGGCCGCACGGGGGCGAAGCCGACGCCGCAGTTGCCCATCACGACGGTCGTCACGCCGTGCCAGCTCGACGGGGACAGCTCTGGATCCCAGCTCACCTGGCCGTCGTAGTGGGTGTGGATGTCCACCCAGCCGGGGGTCAGCAGCAGGCCGTCGGCGTCGATCTCGCGGCGGCCGATGCCGACGCCGGGCTCGACGGCGGCGATGCGGTCGCCGTCGACGGCGACGTCTGCGGTGCGGGCGGGGGCGCCGGTGCCGTCGACGACGGTCGCGCCACGGATCACGAGATCATGCATGGCGGGCACTGTACGCCGAACCTGACGGACCCGTCAGGTAGGTTCGCGCAGCCCGATCGCCTCGGCCCACAGCGTCGTGAGCAGCTCCGCCGCCTTGGCCGGGCGCATCGGCGGATCGGCGGGGTCGAAGACGTAGGTCAGGTAGCAGAAGCGGTCGGCCATCGCGGTCAGCGCCCGCGCCACCGCCCGCAGGTCGCCGGTCACGTCGACCAGCCCGGCCGCGCGCCCGCGCCGCAGCTCGCGAGCGACCTGCTCGTCGATGAGGCAGATCAGGTCGCGGCGTACGGCGGCGAGATCGACGTCGGTGTGGGTGACCTCCTCCCACACCCGCCACAGCGCGGCGCCTTCGGCGTAGTGCAGCACGAAGGTGCCGATCATCGCCTCGAGGCCCTTGCGGCCGTCGCGCACCCGCCAGGCCATCCGCCGCGACTCGACCAGCTCGGCCACGCCGGCGTTGACCAGCTGCCCGAGCACGTCGCCGCGGTCCCGGAAGTACTGGTAGAAGGTGCCGGTCCCGACGCCGGCCCGCTCGGCAATCATCGCGACCGAGGAGGATTGGAAGCCTGTCTCGGTGAATACGTCGTACGCCGCCTGCATCAGCTTGCTGCGGGTGCGGGCGCCACGTAGGCCGAGCGGCACCTCCTGCCCGTCCTCACGCCGGAAGAGCTCGGCCTCACGGGCCTGGACGGCGGCGAGGACGGGACGGGCGGAGTCGGCGGACGACGGTGACATGGCGCGCATCGTCGCACGTCCGCAAATGCCCGCAACCTACGTTGACGCCCCTCGGCCGGTACTTCAGTCTCACCTGAAGCCATCGTCAGGTCGGAGGGTCACCCCATGCTGCCGCTGCGTTCACGGAGCCTTGGCGGCGCCGAGCCGCTCACGCTGCACGCCCGGTCGGTCATCTTCGGGATGGCGCTGACGATCGGGGCAGCCGGCATCGGCTACCTCGCGCACCCCTCGCCCAAGCAGCAGGTGCTGCAGGTGGGCAGCCTCGCACCCGGCCAGGCCGGCATCGGCAGTGACGGCGGCGTCGTCCCGGGCAGCGGCGGTCAGGCGCTGAGCAGCGTCTCCGGCGGCGCGGGTTCGGGGTCCACTCTCGCCGGAAGCTCCAAGATGGCCGGCGCCGGCAGCAGCGGGGCCGGATCCGCGGCCTCGGGCGGTGCCGGTGGCGGCGCGGGCGGCGGCACCACGGCGGCCGCCGCGGAGAAGTCCGGCCAGCTGAGCTACGGACCACTACGGGCCACCGACCAGGGCGTGACCAAGGACGGCATCAAGCTCGGCTTCCTCATCGCCAACACCAACCAGCTGTCGGCCGCGGGCTTCAACGCCGGACTGGCCGGCGACCAGACGAAGATCATCACGGCCTGGACCAACGAGATCAACCGCACCGGCGGCGTGCTCGGCCGCAAGCTGTCCGCCTACAGCCAGACGTTCAACGTGCTCGACGCCAACGACATGCAGGCGGCCTGCAAGACGATGACGCAGGACCAGAAGGTGTTCTCCGTCATCACGACCGGCGGCTACGACTCCGTCGCGCAGCTGTGCATCGCGAAGGAGAACAAGACGCCGTTCATCAGCACCGACCCCGAGCCGGCGAGCTGGTACAAGCAGGCGGCGCCCTACATGTGGGCGACCTTCATGAACAAGGACCGGCTGGCCCTCAACCAGGCCAAGTGGCTGGCGACCTACAAGTACCTGCACCCCAACGACAAGGTCGGTGTCATCTACCACGACATCCCCAACGTCGCCCCGTCGGTCGAGGGCAGCCTGCTGCCTGCGCTGAATGCCAATGGCATCCACCCGGTCGACGTTGTCAAGCTCGTCAGCGACAGCAACCAGGCGCTCGCGCAGGTGTCCAACGCCGTGCTCGACATGCGGCAGAAGGGCGTCACGTTCGTCATCTTCGAGATGAACCTGATCTACAAGTCGAAGTTCATGCAGGAAGCGGACAAGGAGCAGTGGCACCCGCGCTACACGGACAGCGACGAGTACTTCGGCTGCGGTGACTTCGTCACCAGTGCCTACCCGCCGAGCCAGTTCGACGGCACGCAGTGCCTGGGCACCACGCTGTCCGGTCTCAAGAACGCCGACCAGCTGACCAACGCGTTCACGAAGTACTGCGACGAGGTCTACAAGCGCACCTACCCACAGGGCTACGCCACCGAAGGCAGCAACAAGTCCAACCAGGACACCCAGCGCCTGCTCAACTACCAGATGGGCTCCGAGATCCTGCTCTGGAAACAGGCCGCCGAGCGGGCAGGAACACAGCTCACCAGGGCGCTGTGGGGCAAGGCGATGGGCATGACCGGCCGCTACGCCCAGCAGGTCGTGTTCTGCAGCATGACGTTCGGGCCGAACAAGTGGGACGGCTCGGACGAGCTGTCGGTCGCGCAGTGGCATGCCGAGGCAAGTGACGGCTTCGCCGCCGACAAGTTCCACCAGAACCCGCCCGGCTGCTTCAAGAACTACTACTGAGCGGCAACCGGATGACCACCACCGTGCCGGCGCCCGCCACAGCCGACCTCGCCGACGACATCACCGACGCCGTCACCGCACCGGTCGATCCCGTCGCCGGTGCTGCCGGCCCGCCGCTGCGCGATGTCCTCGCCCGCTACGGCGCCGCACCGCTGTTCGCGCTCGCCTCGATAAACCTCATCGACAACCTCGACCGGGCCGCGTTCATCACCCTCGCGCCCAACATCAAGGACGCGTTCGGCCTGTCGCAGGCCGCGATCAACGGCATCAACGGCGTGGCCGCGGTGCTCGTCGTCGCGGGCGCGATCCCGTTCGCGGTGCTCGCCGACCGCGGCCGCCGGGTGCGGCTCGCCGCGATCGCCGCGGCCATCTGGTCGGTGCTGACGTTCGCGACCGCTCTGGTCACGAGTGCCGTGCAGCTGACCGTCGTCCGCATCTTCTCCGGTCTCGGGCAGGCGGCGATCGAGCCCGTGCACGGCAGCCTGATCGCCGACTACTACCCGGTGCACGCGCGTGGCCGGGTCTACGGCGTACACCAGTCGGCGTCGCCGCTGGCCGCTATCTTCGGCCCGCTCGTGGCCGGAGGCGTCGCCGCGCTCGTCGGTGGCACCGCCGGCTGGCGGTGGGCGTTCGCGGTCATCACCCCGCTCGGCATTCTCGGCGCGGTCGCGGTGTCCCGGTTGCGCGAGCCCCGCCGCGGCGGGCAGGAGGCGCACGCGCTGGAAGGCCGACTCGCGCAGGAGGGGCTGCACGGCGACGCCGACGTGCGCGTCCCGCTGATGACCGGCGTACGCCGCTTGATGGCCATCCGCACGCTGCGCTACCTCTACCTCGGCATCGGCGTGCTCGGCTTCGGGCTCGTCAGCGGGCCAGTGCTGGTGAGCCAGTACTTCGAGGACGTCTGGGGCGTCGGGTCGTTCGGGCGCGGCGTGATCTTCTCGATAGCCGGGCTGGGCACGATGGTCGGCCTGGCGATCGGGGGCGTGGTCGGGGACCGGTTGTTCCGGCACGCGCCATCGTGGCCGCTGTTCCTCGCCGGTGCCGGGCTGGTCGCCTACACGGTGGTCACCGCACTCGCGCTCTACGCGCCTGCGCTCGCGCTGGTCGTGGCGATCCTGGTGCTCGCCAACACGGGGGTCGGGGTCGTCGTCGCGCCGATCCGGCAGATCCTCGCGGCCACCAGCCCGCCGGCGCTGCGCGCGCTGAGCTTCGCCATGCTGGGAATCTTCATCCTGCTGATGGGCGGTTTCCTCGGTGGCATCGCACTGGGTGCGGTCGCCGACGCGACCAGCGCGCGGGTGGCGATGACGGTGCTGGTCGCTCCCGGCGTACTCGCCGGCTACCTCGTCGCGAAGGCGACCCGGCACGTCGACGGCGACATCGCGATGGTCGAGGCCGACGTCATGGAGTCGGCCCGGGCGGACGAGCGGCGCCGCAACCATGCCGGCGCGTTGCTCGAGGTGCGCAACCTCGACTTCTCCTACGGCAACCTGCAGGTGCTCTTCGACGTCGACCTCGATGTCCCCGAGGGCGAGATCGTGGCGCTGCTCGGCACCAACGGCGCGGGCAAGTCGACGCTGCTCCGGGCGGTCTGCGGACTCGACCACCCGACCCGCGGCTCGATCCGCTTCGCCGGCACCGACATCACCTACCTCGAGGCCGAGCAGGTGCTCGGCCTGGGCATCACGCAGATGCCCGGCGGCAAGGCCATCTTCCCGGGCATGTCGGTCGCGGAGAACCTCCGCGCCGCGGCGTACTCCTTCCGCAAGGAGCGTGCCCGCATCGACGCCGACATCGCCCAGGTCGAGGAGTGGTTCCCGATCCTGGGGCAGCGCCGCGGGCAGGCCGCCTCGACGCTGTCGGGCGGCGAGCAGCAGATGCTGGCACTGGGCAAGGCGTTCCTCACCCGGCCGCGGCTGCTCTGCATCGACGAGCTGTCGCTCGGCCTGGCCCCGGCGATCGTCGAGAAGCTGTTCGCGATCGTGCGCGAGATCCATGCGCGCGGCACGAGCGTGCTGATCGTCGAGCAGTCGGTCAACGTCGCGCTGAGCCTCGCGACGACCGCGGTGTTCATGGAGAAGGGCCAGGTGCGGTTCACCGGTCCGGCGCGCGACCTGCTCGAGCGCCCGGACCTGCTGCGCTCGGTGTTCCTCGAGGGGGCGGCCCGATGAGGATCGGCTTCGACGTCATCACCCTGGGGGCAATCCACGGGCTGCTCTACGGCGCGCTCGCGATCGGCCTCGTCCTCATCTACCGGGCGCAGCGGTTCGTCAACTTCGCGCACGCGAACCTCGGCCTGATCTCGTCCGTGCTGCTTGGCAAGCTCGTCATCGACGAGCACGTGCCGTACGGCGTGGCGCTGCCGGCTGCCCTGGCCGCCGGCGTCGCAGTCGCCGGGCTCGTCGAGCTGACCGTGATCCGCAGGTTGTTCACGGCGCCGCGGCTGGTGCTGATGGTCGCGAGCATCTTCCTGGCCCAGCTGCTGCTCATCCCGCGGCTCGTCGGCGCCATCAACGCCGACCGGCAGAAGATCGTGCTGCAGGGCTTCCCCGTGCCGTTCCACGCGACCGTGCACATCGGCAACCTCGTCGTCGACTCCAGCGACCTGCTGATCGTGCTCGTCGTGCCGGCGCTGGTCGCAGCACTCGCGGCGTTCTTGCGGTTCTCCGCCTACGGCCAGGCGATCCGGGCCGCAGCCGAGAACCCGGAGGCCGCCCGGCTGGCCGGCATCTCGGTCAAGCGCATGTCGACGCTGGTGTGGCTCATCGCCGGGCTGCTGTCGGCGGTCACCGCGGTGCTGCACGCGCCCAGCGAGTCGACGTTCGTGCTCGGCGGCACCGGCGCCAGCCTGCTGGTGCGGGCGCTGGGTGCCGGCCTGATCGCGAAGATGACCAACCTGCCGGTCGCTTTCGCCGCGGGCGTCGGGATCGGCGTCGTCGAAGCCATCACGTTCGCCAACCAACCGGCGGGCAGCACCGTCGAGGTGGTCGTCTTCGCCGTCGTGATGATCGGCCTGCTGTGGCGCTCCCGCGAGCTGTCCCGTGCCACCCGCGACGCCGGCGCCGCGGTCAACTTCGGCGCCGAGCCGCGGCCGCTGCCGCGCCGGGTCGCCGCGCTGCCGCAGGTGCGCCAGCTGACCGCGGTGACGGTCGTGGCCGCCACCGTTCTCGCCGCCGCGGCCCCGCTGCTGCCGTTCGCCGGGCTCGACACCAGCGCGAAGACGTTCCTCATGACGCTGGTGACCGTCTACGCGATGGTCGGGCTGTCGCTGTGCCTGCTGACCGGCTGGGGCGGCCAGGTGTCGCTGGGGCAGTTCGCACTCGTCGGCGTCGGGTCGTTCGCCGCGGCCCGGCTCGCCGCGCAGGGGCTGCCGTTCTGGGCGATCCTCCCGGTGGCCGGCCTCATCGGCGTCGCCGTCGCGGTGCTCGTGGGCCTTCCCGCCGTACGCATCCAGGGGCTCTTCCTGGCAGTCGCGACGATGGCGTTCGCCGTGCTCGCCTACGGCTACCTCTTCCAGCAGCCGGCCCTGGTGGGCAACGCCTCGGGCGAGTTCCTCTCGCGGCCGACGGTGCTGCACTCCGAACGCGCCGTCTACTGGCTCGGCCTCGGGCTCGTCGTCCTGTTCGCCGTGCTGATCCGCAACTTCCGGTCGACCGCAGCCGGTCGCATGCTGGTCGCGGTGCGCGACAACGACCGCGCCGCCCGGTCCGCGGGGATATCGGCGACCGGGGCGCGGCTGCTGGCGTTCGCGCTGTCGGGCTTCATCGCGGCGTGTGCCGGGGTCGTCTACGCCTACGCGCAGCAGCGCTACCTCTCGACCAACTTCGACCCCGACACCAGCTTCACGATGGTGACGATGGCGGTCATCGGCGGCCTCGGCTCGATCCCCGGTGCGCTGCTCGGCGCGGTCGTCGTCTTCGGCATCCCGATCCTGTTCCGCGGCAGCGAGGCGAGCCAGCTGATCCAGTTCCTCGTCGGCGGCGCGGGTGGCCTGTTCGTGCTGCTGTTCCTGCCGCGCGGGGCCGCCGGCCTGCTGTACGACGCCCGCGACGCCCTCGTCGCCAGGATCGTGCGACGGGTCGACGGGCTGCCCGCACCGCCGCGGATCGTGCCGCCGCTGCGCAAGCTGTGGCACGTCGCGCTCGGCCGGCCGGAGCCGGTCCAGTGAGCCCGCGCACGGCCCGGCGGCCGGCGGCGGAAGCGGTCATCGAGCCGGCCACCGAGGCAGCCGCCGATCCTGCGCCTCAGCCGCCAGCCGAGCCGGTCGTCGAGACTCCCGTCGAGCTGCCCGAGCGACCCCTGTCGGTCGAGGGCCTGACGGTGACGTTCGGCGGCGTGCGGGCAGTCGACGACGTCTGGCTGACGGTCGAGCCGGGCGAGACCGTCGGGCTGATCGGCGCGAACGGCGCCGGCAAGACGACGCTGATGGACTGCGTGTCCGGCTACGTGACACCGCAGCGCGGCGCGATCCGGCTCTTCGGCGAGGACGTCACCCACCACGCCCCGGAGCTGCGCCCCTACCTCGGGCTCGGCCGCAGCTTCCAGGACGCCCGGCTCTACCCGGGCCTGACGGTCACCGAGACGCTGCTGGTCGCGCTCGAGCGGCACGCGCCGACGGGACTGTTCGCCGGGCTGCTGGGGCTCGGCGGGACGACCGAGCGGGTGAAGCGCGCGGCGGTCGAGGAGCTTGTCGGCATGACCGGGCTGGGCGACTACGCCGACTCGCTGACCGGCGAGCTGTCGACCGGCACCCGCCGGGTCGTCGACATCGCCTGCATCCTCGCCCAGGCGCCGTCGCTGCTGCTGCTCGACGAGCCGACCGCGGGCATCGCCCAGCGGGAGACAGAGGCGTTCGGGCCGCTGCTGCGCCGGCTCAAGGAGCAGCTCGGCTGCGCGATCCTGCTGATCGAGCACGACATGCCGCTGATCATGAGCCTGTCCGACCGCGTCTACGCGATGGAGTCCGGACGGGTCATTGCCGAGGGCACCCCGGCCGAGGTGAAGTCTGATCCACGGGTGGTCGCCAGCTACCTCGGCAGCACGGAAGAAGCCATCAACCGCTCGACGCACGCAGGAGCCGCCCGATGACCGCAGAGGCCCCGCCGCGCACGCTGGTCGTCGACGCCGACTCGCACGTCCTCGAGCCGGCCGACCTGTGGTTGCGCCACCTGGAGCCGCGCTTCCGCGACCGCGCGATCCGCATCGAGGAGCGCGACGGCGTCGAGCACCTCGTCATGGGTGAGCAGGTCATCATGGCCGGCAACCTGGCCGGGCTCGGCGGCGCGCACATCGAGCGCCGCGAGCTGTTCGCGCCGGGCATGCGCTACGCCGACGGCTGCCCGCCCGCGTCCTACGACGCGGCTGCCCGGCTCGCTCTCTACGACGAGTGGGGCGTCGACGCCGGCCTCGTCTTCCCGACCATCGGCATCCTGCCGTTCCCTTGCGACGACCAGGACCTGGTCTCGGCCTACCGCCGCGCCTACAACACCTGGCAGGCGGAGTTCGCCGCCGACGGCGACGGGCGCGTGCTGCCGGTCGCGCACCTCAACCTGGAAGACCTCGACGAGGCGGTCCGGGAGCTGGACCGCTGCCTCTCACTCGGGTTCCGCGGCGTCTTCTTACCGCCGGAGCTGATCGGCGAGCGGCGGCCGGGCGACCCCCACTTCGACCCGCTGTGGCGCCGGTGCGCAGAGGCGGGAGTGCCGCTGTGCATCCACGTCGTGGTGCGCTTCGGCGGCTCGGGACTGCCCTACGAGCCGTGGTTGCTGTCAGGCGCCGGCATGACGTTCGGCTTCGCGCTCACCGCGGTCGGCCAGATCGTGCCGACCGTGACGTCGATGGTGCTCGACGGCGTCTTCGACCGGATCCCCGAGCTGAAGGTCGTCTGCGTCGAGGCAGGCTGCGGCTGGGCGGCGCACCTGATGGACCGGCTCGACGAGAAGTACGCCACCGTCGGCACGCTGTTCCCGCAGCTCGAGCTGCTGCCCAGCGACTACCTGCGCCGCAACGTGTTCTACGTCGCCGAGCCGGCCGAGCGCACGATCGGCCCGATGCTCGACCTGGTCGGCGAGGACCGCATCCTGTGGGGCTCGGACTTCCCGCACATCGACTCGACGATGCAGGCGCCCGACGAGATCCGCGCCTCGCTGGCCGCCCTTCCGGTGGAGCGGCGCGCAGCGGTGCTCGGTGGCAACGCAGCCGGGCTGTTCGGTGTCTGAACCCTGGTTCGCCGGCGCACGGCTCGGCATGTTCGTGCACTGGGGACTGGCCAGCGTCCACGGCTGCGAGCTGTCGTGGCCGCTGATCGGCACGGCGATGCCCGCGCTTCCCTCGTCGCAGCCGATCGCCGTCGACGACTACTACGCCGCGGCGGAGAAGTTCCGCCCCGAGCCGGGCTCCAGTCGTGCGTGGATGCGCGAGGCCAGCGCTGCCGGCATGACCTACGCCGTGCTCACGACCAAGCACCACGAGGGCTACGCGCTCTGGCCGTCGGCCCACACCGACTTCCACCACGACCGCGACCTCGTCGCGGAGTTCGCCGACGCGGCTCGCGACGAGGGGCTTCGCGTCGGCTTCTACTTCTCGCTGCCGGACTGGCACGACCCGGACTACCCGGCGATGCAGCAGGGTGAGGGCGGCTACGTCGCCCACGTGCTGCGCCGCTCCTCGCCCGAGGCCTGGGCACGGTTCCTCGACCGCATGTTCGGCCAGGTGCGCGAGCTGCTGACGAACTACGGCGCGGTCGACGTGCTGTGGTTCGACGGAGGGTGGGAGCGCACCGCCGACGAGTGGCGGGCCGACGAGCTGCGCGCGATGATCCGCGAGCTGCAACCCGGCTGCCTGGTCAACGACCGGCTGCCGGGACACGGCGACTTCGACACGCCCGAGCAGCTGGTCCCCGCGGTGCCGCCGGCGCGCGCCTGGGAGACCTGCCTGACGATGAACCGGTCGTGGGGCTACGTCCCCGACGACCACGACTACAAGTCGCCGACCTCGCTCGTGCACTCGGTCTGCGAGGTCGCCGGCCGCGGCGGCAACCTGCTGCTCAACGTCTCACCCGGGCCCGACGGGCAGCTGCCGGCTGAGCAGATCTCCCGCCTGTCGGCTCTCGGCACGTGGATGTCCGCGCACGCGGAGGCGATCCACGGCACGGCCGCGGGGCTGGAGCCGTGGCAGTTCTACGGCCCGACCACGAGGTCGGGCGACCGTGTCTACCTGCACCTGCTGGCCCGGCCCTACGAGTCGGTGACGGTCCGCGGCGTTCGCGTACGCCGGGTCCGTGCGGTCACCCACGTCGCCTCGGGAACGCCGCTCGGCTGGCAGCCGCGGCTGGCCGCCGCCGACGAGCTCGGGCTGGCCGGCGACCCGGTCGGCGAGATCGTCGTCGAGGTGCCCGACGAGTGCATCGACGACCACGCCACGGTGATCGCCCTGGACCTCTGAGCCGCCAGGTCCGGGCTCAGGCCACCCGGCGGAGCCGGGCCGACAGGTGCGGTTGCATCTCCTGGCCGACCGCCGCCATGTCCATGGCGTACATCAGCTCGTCACCCACCAGGCCGTAGAGCCGGTGCTCGGCGGTGACCTCCTTGGCGGTCCGGGTGCGTGCCAGCAGGTCCGTGGCGATCTCGACCTTCGTGCCGTCGACCCGGCCGTAGAAGATCTCGACGAGGCCGGTCGGCTGGGCCAGGAGCACCTCGACCGACCCGTCGTCCTGCGGCCGCCAGAAACCGACCTCGCGGCCCATCGGCACGTCGGGGTCGTCGACCCGCCAGGTGCGCGAGGCGTACTGCACGACCGGTTTTCCGTACGTCGTAAAGGAAATCTCCTGCCCGTAGGCGAAGTCCTGCTCCAGCGTCGGGTAACCGCCGACGCCCTCCCCGCGCCACGTGCCCAGCAGGAAGTCGAGGGTCATCCGACGAGCTCCCAGCGCTGCGGGCGCTGGCCGGTCGACCGGATGCGCCCCTGAGTCTGCAGCACGATCAGGTGGGCCAGCGTCTCGCCGTTGGCCGCGCGGCGCATGAAGCCCTGGATGTCGTCCCACGGCCGCGACCAGGACAGCCGCGTGGTGGCCTCCCAGCAGGTCAGCCCGGGGCTGGCCGCGACGACGGCCGCGATCTCGTCGAGCCGCCGGCGGTGGTGGGCGAGCAGGTCGTCGACCCGTTCGGCCAGCCCGGCGAAGCGCCACTCGTGGGCAGGCAGCACCTCGTCGGACGCGCAGCCGCGCACCTTGGCCAGCGACTCCATGAAGTCGGCGAGCGGGCTGGTCGTCGACTGCGTGTGCATCGACACGTTGGGCGTGATCCGCGGCAGCACGTGGTCGCCGGTGAGCACCAGCCGGCGGGACGGTTCGGAGAAGCACAGGTGTCCCGGGGAGTGGCCCGGCGTCCAGATCGCGTGCAGGTCCCAGCCGGGCAGGTCGAGCTTCTCGCCGTCGTCGATGTAGCGGTCGGGCTCGGCGAGCGTCACCAGCTCGCGCACGCCGAGGGACGCCGACGACATCACTCCCAGCTCGTCGTCGGGCACCCCGCAGTCGGCGAGCAGGTCGCGCATCTGCGTGACGAGGTCGTCCATTCCGGGGCCGTAGCGCGCCGGCAGCAGCGACGCGTCGGCCTCATGGATACCGACCCATGCTCCGGACGCCTCGCGCACCCGGCCGGCGAGCCCGAAGTGGTCGGGGTGGATGTGCGTGATGAGCACGGCACGGACGTCGGTGATGTCGTAGCCCGCGGTCCGCAGGCCTGCGCACAGTGCCGCCCAGGACTCGTCGGTGTTCCAGCCGGAGTCGACGATCGCGACGCCGTCGGGCAGCGCGAGGGCGTAGACGAGCACGTAGCGCAGCGGGTTGTTCGGGATCGGGACCGGGATCGACCACAGGCCGTCGCGCACGGCCTCGACCGGCGGGAGCACGTCGTCGTGCCACGCCTGCCGCTGCGCGGTACCGGTGATCTCGATCATGCGGGTTCCTCCATCACCACGAGCACAGTGCCCGCGTCGACCTGCTGCCCGGTGTCGACCCGCACCTCGGCCACGGTGCCGTCGGCGGGCGCCGTCACCGCGTGCTGCATCTTCATCGCTTCGAGGACGACCAGCTGCTGGCCGGCCCTGACCCTCGTCCCCGGCGCCACCTCGACCCGCAGCACCGACCCGGGCATCGGCGCCGTCAGCGAGCCCGCATCAAGGGCGTGCGCCGGGTCGGGGAACCGCGGCACCTCGGTCAACGCCGAATATCCGAGGGGGGAGTCGACGTGCCACCGGTCCGCGCTGTGACGCACGCGGAAGACCCGGCGTACGCCGTCGGTCTCGAGCGTCACCTCGGTCGGCCCGGCCGACAGCAGGCGCAGGCCGTCGTGACCGTCGACATGCAGCCCGTCGCGCTCGAGGGTGTAGGCCACGTCGTGACGGCCGTAACGCCCCTCGAAGGCAAGCTGTTGCGGCTGCGACGGGTTGTTGCGCCAGCCGCTCGGCAGGTCCGGCCAGACCGCGGCCCGCGCGCGCGCCGCTGCTTGCCCGGCCAGCGCGGCGGCGAGCGCGTGCACGGCCTCCGCGCCGGCGTCGGCGAGCGGGCGGCCGAGATCGGCGGGATCGTGCCGCTCGAGGAAGCCCGTGTCGGTGCCACCGGCGAGGAACTCCTCGTCGCGCAGGATCCGCACCAGCAGGTCGCGGTTGGTGACGAGCCCGTGGATGCGCGCGGTCGCCAGCGCGGTGGCGAGGGTGCGCGCTGCCGCGGCACGGGTCGGCGCCCACGACACGACCTTGGCGAGCATCGGGTCGTAGTAGTGCGACACGACGCTGCCCGACTCGACGCCGGAGTCGACGCGGACCGAATCGGGGATCTGGAACTGCTCGACGGTGCCGGTGACGGGCAGGAAGTTGCGCTCGGCGTTCTCGGCGTAGAGCCGCACCTCGATGGCATGCCCGCGCATCGGCGGCACCTCGGGCAGCCGCTCGCCTTCGGCGACGCGGACCTGCAGCGCGACGAGGTCGAGCCCGGTGACCAGCTCGGTGACCGGGTGCTCGACCTGCAGCCGGGTGTTCATCTCGAGGAACGCGAACTCCCCGTCCGGTGCGAGGACGAACTCCACCGTGCCGGCGCCGACGTAACCGACCGCCTTGGCCGCCGCGACGGCCGCCGCCCCCATGCGCTGCCGCAGCGCCTCGTCGACGGCGGGCGAGGGCGACTCCTCGACGATCTTCTGGTGCCGGCGCTGGATCGAGCACTCGCGCTCGTAGAGCGAGACGACGTTGCCGTGGGTGTCGGCGAACACCTGGATCTCGACGTGCCGCGGCCGCTGCACGTAGCGCTCGACGAAGACCGTGCCGTCGCCGAACGACCGCTGCGCCTCGCCCTGTGCCGCCTCGACCGCCGCGGCCAGGTCGGCCGGAGCGGAGACGAGCCGCATGCCGCGGCCGCCCCCGCCGGCGGACGCCTTGACCAGCACCGGGAAGGCCTCGCCCGGGATGTCGTCACCGGGTCCCCACGTCGGCAGGATCGGCACGCCCCCGGCGGACACCAGCCGTTTGGCCTCGAGCTTCGAGCCCATCGCGGCGATCGCGTCGGGCGGCGGCCCGACCCAGGTCAGCCCCGCGTCGACGACGGCGCGGGCGAAGTCGGCGTTCTCCGACAGGAAGCCGTAGCCGGGGTGCACGGCGTCGGCACCGGTGGCCTTCGCCGCCGCGAGGATGAGGTCGACGCGCAGGTAGGTGTCGGTGCTGCTCGCGCCGGGCAACCGCACCGCCTCGTCGGCCTCGGCCACGAACGGCATGTCGGCGTCGGGGTCGGAGTGCACGGCGACGGTCGCGATGCCCAGCTCGCGGCAGGTGCGGAAGATCCGGCGGGTGATCTCCCCCCGGTTGGCGACCAGCAGCTTGGTGATCACGCGCTCACATCCGGAAGACGCCGAAGCCGCGCCGGCCCCGGATGTCGTTGTTGTGGATCACCGACAGGCACAGGCCGAGGACCGTACGGGTGTCACGCGGGTCGATGATGCCGTCGTCGTACAGCCGTGCCGTCAGGAACAGCGCCTGCGACTCCGCCTCGATCTGCGCCTCGACCATCTCGCGCATCTGCCGGTCGGCCTCCTCGTCGAACGCCTGCCCGCGTGCCTCGGCGGCCTGCCGCCCGACGATCGACAGCACACCGGCGAGCTGCGCGGGGCCCATGACCGCCGACTTGGCGCTCGGCCAGGTGAAGAGGAACCGCGGGTTGTAGGCGCGGCCGCACATGCCGTAGTTGCCGGCGCCGTAGGACGCGCCCATGACAACGGTCAGGTGCGGCACGGTGCTGTTGGAGACCGCGTTGATCATCAGCGAGCCGTGCTTGACGATGCCGCGCTGCTCGTAGTCCTTGCCGACCATGTAGCCGGTGGTGTTCTGCAGGAAGAGCAGAGGCGTGTTGCTCTGGTTGGCCAGCTGGATGAACTGCGCGGCCTTCTGCGACTCCTCGCTGAAGAGCACGCCTCGCGCGTTCGCGAGCACGCCGATCGGGTAGCCGTGCAGGCTCCCCCACCCGGTGACGAGCGACGGCCCGTAGAGCGGCTTGAACTCGTCGAACTCGCTGCCGTCGAGGATCCGGGCGAGCACGTCGCGCGGGTCAAACGGCTCCTTGAGGTCGGTCGGCACGATGCCGAGCAGGTCCTCCACGTCGTAGACCGGCTCCACGCTCGGCTGCGTCGGACCCGGGCCGAGCTTGTGGTGGTTGATCCTGCGGACGACCTGCCGGCCGAGCCGGATCGCGTCGAGCTCGTCGACGGCCATGTAGTCGGCGAGCCCGGAGGTGCGGGCGTGCATCTCGGCCCCGCCGAGCTCCTCGTCGTCGGCCTCCTCGCCGGTCGCCATCTTGACCAGGGGCGGCCCGCCGAGGAACACCTTGGCGCGCTCCTTGACCATGACGACGTAGTCGCACATGCCGGGGATGTAGGCGCCGCCGGCAGTGGAGTTGCCGAAGACGAGGGCGACCGTCGGCATGCCGGCGGCCGACCGCTGGGTGAGGTCGCGGAACCCGCGCCCGCCGGGGATGAAGATCTCCGACTGCGTCGGCAGGTCGGCCCCGCCGGACTCGACGAGGTTGACACTGGGCAGCCGGTTTTCCCAGGCGATGTCGGCGGCTCGGTTGGACTTGCGCATCGTGAACGGGTTGCTGGCGCCGCCGCGGACCGTCGGGTCGTTGGCCGAGAGCAGGCACTCGACGCCTTCGACGACGCCGATGCCGGTGACCATGCTCGCGCCGACCGTGTAGTCGGTCCCCCACGCCGCCAGCGGGGACAGCTCGAGGAACGGCGAGTCGCGGTCGAGCAGCAGCTCGATCCGCTCGCGCGCGAGCAGCTTGCCGCGCTGCCGGTGCCGCTCGACGTAGCGCTCGCCGCCGCCGGCCCTCGCCAGCGCGAGCTGCACGTCGATCTCGGCGAGCTGCGCGAGCAGCGCGTCGCGGCGCTCGGCGTAGGCCGGGGCCTTGCGGTCGACGCGGTCGGGCAGGACGGGCATGCCCGCGAGTCAACCACTACGCGGCGGCGGCCTCGCGTACCGGCTGCGCGGGTGCCTCACCGGCCGAGCGGAACAGCGTGAGCGCGAGCGCCGCCCGTTGCTCGAGCTGGTCGGGCAGGTACTCCAGGCCGACGTCGTAGCGGTCCGCCGCGACGTGCCGGCGGCTGCGTACGACGGAGGCCAGCTCGACCGTGCCGCCCGGCAGTGCGAGCGTCAGGACGCACGGCTGTCCGGGTTCGAGCACCGGCCCGTGCGTCGAGAGCAGTGCGCCGGTGAGCGACACGTCGTGCACGAGCACCGGCTGGTCGCCGCAGCGGGCGAGGGCCTCCGCCTGGAACCGCACCGATGCGCGGCGCTCGGTGGCGAACTGCGGTGCACGGATGCGTCGTACGGCGACGACCAGGAGGGCGGCGTTGACCGCGAGCCACAGCGCGGAGGCGTCGGCGGCCCAGGGCAGGGAGTAGTGCAGCGGTGTGATGCCCGCGCGCGTCGCGGCGTACCAGCACGCGCACAGCACCGAGAGCCACTGCAACCCGAGCAGCAGCCGCGGAGCCGGCAACCGCCGGCGGCCGTCACCCTGGCGACCCTTGGGCGTGACGACGAACCGGTGGGAGCGGCGGCCGAGCAGCGTCAGGGTGGCCGCGAGGTTGGCCGGCATGCGCACGAACTCGAAGACGGTCGACAACCACTGCGGCGCAAGCCCCCGGCCGAGCAGCAGCAGGGCCAGCCGTTGCAGCAGAAATGTCGGCACGAACCACGCGAGGAACGTGGTCAGCGAGGCGTCGATCGGGGCCGCGCCGGTGAGGATGGCGCCGAGCGGCAGCAGCACGTAGCCGAGCGTCCGCCAGGCGTCGAACCAGCCGAGCAGCGTGGTCAGGTATCCGACGCGCCGCATCGGGCGCAGGCCGGAAACCCAGGCGGGATTCTCGGTGCGCAGCACCTGCATGGCGCCGGTGCCCCAGCGCACCCGCTGAAGGAGGTACTGCCCCGCGTCGGCGGCGGCGAGCCCGCGAGCGAGGACCTCGTTGTGGTAGGCCGATTTCCACCCGCGCCGGTGCATCTTGATCGTCGTGTGGATGTCCTCGGTGACGCTGCTGGTGGCGACGCCGCCGACGTGGCGCAGGGCGGCGACGCGCAGCACAGCGTTGGTGCCGCACCAGAAGGCAGCGTTCCACCGGTTGCGACCGGCCTGCATCGACCGGTAGAAGAGCGCCTGCTCGCCGTAGCGCCGACCCTTGCGACGCGGGACGTGCTCGAACGAGTCGACGTTGTAGAAGTCCTGCGGCGTCTGGACGACGGCGAGCTTCGGGTCACGGAAGTAGCCGAGCGTGCGGGTCAGCAGGCCCGGCAGCGCGACGTGGTCGGCGTCGAGCACGGCCGCGAAGTCGGCGTCGATGACCGTGAGCGCGTGGTTGATGTTGCCGGCCTTCGCGTGCGCGTTGTCGGGCCGGGTCAGGTAGCGCGCGCCGAGCCGGCCGGCGAGGTCCTCCACCCAGGGCCGTCGGCCGTCGTCGAGCACCCAGGTCTCGTGCGCCGGCTCGAGTGCGACCGCGGCGGCGACGGTGGGGAGGAGGACTTCCAGCGGTTCGTCGTACGTCGGGATGAGCACCGCCACCCGGCCGGGTGCGGTCGTGACTTCGGGAACCGGCTGCAGGCCGTCGAGGTCCCACAGGCTCAGCGTGTAGAGGACGAGTCCGAAGACGGCGTGCGCTTCGAGGGCGAGCAGCGGGATCGCCAGCCACCACGCGGCGAGGTCGACCGTGAAGATCGCCCGCCAGGACAGGTAGACGACCGACACGACGATGGCCGTGACGGCGACGAGGTGGATGGCGACCCGGCGGCCCGGCGGCTCTGCGGGTGGCATGCCGCCGCCTGGCACCGGGTCGGTGACGCAGAGGGTCAGAAGGGGTGAGGCCACACCCGGGTTGTCGGTCTTGCCGGCGAGTTACTGAAGGTTGAAACATGAAGCAAGAAACAGACGACCCCCCGGGCTGCTCCGCGGCCGTCGCAGCGTTCGCGGCGGTGGCGGGCCGGCTGGACGGGCCGGCGCCCGGGGGGTCCGGTGTCTGTCTGGTATTGCCGTCCGCCGTCAGGCGTCGGGCTCACCGAGAGTCCGGAGACGGCGGCTAGCTGACAGCCACCTCACGAGTCCGATAGCTATGCAACTTTGGACCACCTCCCTTCTCGTGTACCGAAAACTCTAGCAGCGCTCAGCGCCGGGCCGGCTCGGCTCGCTCGCTGGTCTCGCGCGGTGTCGGGAGGCTCACGACCCGGCGGCGACGCGCCGCGACCGGGACGAGACCACCGACGACTGCGACCAGTCCTGCGGCCACGACGTAGGGCCAGGCGGCGCCGGAGGTCTTGCCGCCGATCCGGACCAGCGGGGCCTGCGGCGCCTTGGTCAGCTGCTGCACCTGGTCCTGCTGGACGGGCTGCGCCTTGGCCGGCGCCGCGCCGCCCGGACCCACGCGGTCGAGGTAGACCAGGGTCGCCGCCCGGGTCACCAGGTTGCCGCCGGCCTCTTCGAGCACGACGGCGCCGTAGGTCAGGCCCTCGCCTCGCGGAGCCGTGTCACGAGTGATCGTGAAGCTGTAGCGCTTCGCCTGGTGCGCCGCCAAGTGGACGATCTGGTTGTCGATCGAGATCCACGGCGCGGAGCCGGGGCCGCCGACGGCGTAGCCGCCGTCACCGCCCCTGCTCGCCGATGCGGCGTAGAGGCGGATGTCCGCCGGGGCCCCCTTGAGGTTGGTCAGGGTGAACTCCGCGGTGGCGCTCTGTCCGGCCTTCAGGCTCGCGTGGAATGCGCTGCTCGACCCGCCCGGCGTCAGCTCGACGCCGCCGGTGCCTGCTGCGAGCGCGACTCCGCCGAGCCCGAGGATGGCGGTCGCCAGCAGCCC
>DASSKL010000055.1 GCA_035690485.1 Mycobacteriales bacterium
GCGGCGCAGGTAGTCGGAGTCGCCTGCGTGTTCGGCGACGTAGCCGCGGATGCCGACCTGGCGCAGGTGGTCGAAGAACCGGCCCAGCTCCTCCGCGGAGCGGTCGAGGCTGTCGGCCTGGTCGTCCAGCAGGGCGAGCAACAGATCCTTGCGCCGGCGCCGGTAGTCCGCCAACTGCCGCTCGGTCGGGGCGCCGTAGAGGCGCTGCAGGACGGTGTCGTCCTCGTCCGGTTCGACCATGCCCAGCTCACGGAACCGGTCATCCAGCGCGGGCAGCTGATCCTCGCGGCCCAGGGTGAGCCGGTAGAGCTCGTTGACCTGCTCCGGCGCACCCTGAAACCGGCGCCGGTCCCCCGGCGGGGGCAGGAAGAACCAGACCAGCGGCAGGTCGAACCCGCAGGCGAACGCGAGGATCTCCTGCGCGTCGAACTCCCGCCGGCGTTCCCCGCCGTAGGCGGCCTCGATCGCCGACACCCCCGCCTGGCGCAGCCGCACCCCCACGAAACGCTCGAGCCGCTGCGCGGTCTCCTGCTGGGTCCAGCGGCGCAGCTCCCGGGCCCGGCGGAAGTTGTAGGCGACGATCTCGTTCAGATCCGCCACCGGCTCGCCGCCATCCGGTTCCGGATCCTGCCGCCCGCTGCTTCTCCGTGCCGTCACGCCCGCCACCGTACATGGTCCAGGCGCAGTACGACCACTTGCTGTGCACTCTGTCGGTGGTATGTTCCGGGCAGCGTTTCACCACTGCTTCCCCGCAGTTTCCGCTCTTTCGGCATACAGGAGCCGCCGATGTCCCTACTCACCGTCGACCAGGCCGCCGAACGGCTAGCCACCGGCACCCGGTTCATCCGCCGGCTCATCGCCGAACGCCGCATCCCCTACGTCAAACTCGGCGCCCACGTCCGCATCGACGACGCCGACCTCGACGCCTTCATCGCCGCGGGACGGGTGACGGCGCAACAGGTGCAGTTGAGGTTCCGCTGACATCGGAGGGCCGCGCCGTCCACAGATAGGTGCGCGGCCCTTCGCTGTGCGGCCCGGCGGCTCTACGGTTTTGCGGGCCCGGAGGTTGAGATGGCGAGTATCCAGAAGCGTCCGAACGGATCGTGGCGGGCGCGGTACAAGGATCCGTCCGGCAAGGAACGCGCGCGGCACTTCGACCGCAAGAGCGACGCGCAACGGTGGCTGGACGAGATGACGACGGGGCTGGTCACCGGCGCCTACGTCGACCCGCGAGCCGGTCGCGTGCTGCTCCGCGATTATGCGGAGCTGCGTTGGCTAACCGCCCAGGTGCACCTTAGGCCGAACACACAGGACCTGTATCGGATGCACCTCAAGAACCATGTGCTACCGGCGTTCGGCGGCCGCCCTCTTGGGTCGCTCCGCCGGCCCGACATGAAGGCGTTCGTGGCGCACCTGGCGACGAAGCTCGCGCCGGCAACTGTTCACACCGTCTACGGCGTCCTTCGCTCGATCCTGCAGTCGGCCGTCGACGACGAGCTGATTCCCGCCAACCCGTGCTCCCGCGTCCCGCTCCCCCGCATCGACCCCCGCGTCGTCGAGCCGCTCCCCTCCGACTCAGTGCTGACACTGATGCAGTCGATCACGCCGCGCTACTCGATCGCCGTCCTACTCGGCGCCGCTGCCGGCCTCCGGGAGGGCGAGGCGCTCGGCCTGTTGATCGGCCGGATCGACTTCCTCCGACGGCGGATCCACGTTGAGCAGCAACTCACGGGCAACGGCACCGCCCCCCAGCTCTCGCCGCTGAAGACTCGCGCATCCCGCCGGATCGTGCCTGTCGACGATGTCGTGCTCGAGGCCGTCGCCGAACACATCCGCCGGTTCCCGCCGAGCACCGAGGGCTTCCTCATCACCAACCGCCTCCGGAAGCCGGTTCGCCGCTCGTCGTTCGGCAACCGGTGGAAGCTCGCGGTCCGAACAGCAGATCTGCCGCCGAACACCCGCTTCCACGACCTGCGACACTTCTACGCCTCGACGTTGATCGCCGCGAACCTGCACCCGAAGACGATCCAGGCGCGGCTCGGGCATGCCAGCATCGTCGAGACGCTCGACACCTACGGGCACCTGTTCCCCATGGCCGAGGAAGAGGGACGGGGAGTACTGGACCGGGCGCTCAGACCGGCCCCGGTTCAAGATCATGCGGACTATTCACGGACTTAGCGATCTTGGCTCAAGTGAACCCGCAGGTCAGCGTGGAGGCGGCGGACGAGTCGGCCTGTAAGCCGGGTTCTGTGCGCCGGTTGCGAAGCAACCGGCCGACGGCCATCCATCTACGGCTGCCGTTGCCGGCAGCCTCCAGCGGTCTACCCGCAGGCTCGGGCGGGCCGCCCTCGAACGCCTGCGCAGGCTCCCGGAGGAGCCCTCTTGACCTTGCTCCGGGTGGGGTTTGCCGAGCCACCCGGGTCACCCCGGGTGCTGGTGGTCTCTTACACCACCGTTTCACCCTTACCGGCCGAGGCCGGCGGTTTGTTCTCTGTGGCACTGTCCCGCGGGTCACCCCGGGTCGGTGTTACCGACCACCCTGCCCTGTGGAGCCCGGACTTTCCTCGGCGAGCGCCCGAAGGCACCCGACGCGACCGTCCGGCCGGCTCGTCCGCCGTACCGAACAGCGTACGACGCAGCGCCGGCATTCCATGATCAAGGTCAGTCCTGCAACGTTCGAACACGGCAAAGCTGACCCCGTCGGCAGGCAACCCGGGCCGGCCGGCCCGACCGGCCGGCCCGCGCTCAGGCGAGCAGGCCGGCCAGGTGGCTGGTGTCGTTGAACAACCGCACCACACCGGCGCCGCCGGCCTGCCAGTCGACGACCGACAGGCAGGCCAGATCCAGGTAGAGCCGGTAGAGCGCGACCGGCGGCGCGTCCAGCGCCGCCCGCACCAGCGTCTTGATCGGCGTCACGTGCGAGACGAGCAGGACGCTCTGCCCGGGAAACGTCGACACCACTCGGTCCCGAGCCGCCAACACCCGGGTCGCCGTCGCGGTGAAGCTCTCGCCGCCCGGTGGCGCCACGTCGGGAGAGGCCATCCAGGCCGCCATCTCGTCCGGCCACCGGCGCCTGATCTCGGCGAACGTGTAGCCCTCCCAGTCCCCGAAATCCGTCTCCCGCAGGTCGTCCTCGACCATGACCTCGAGGCCGAGCGCGTCGGCCGCGGCCGCAGCGGTCGCGAAGGCGCGCTTCAGCGGAGACGAGACGACCGCATCGATGCCGCCGGCCGCCGCGATGCGCACGGCGGTGGCCTGCGCCTGCGCCACCCCGAGTTCGTTGAGGTCGGGATCGCCCGTGCCGCTGAAGCGCTTCTCGACCGACAGCGAGGTCTGCCCGTGGCGCAGCAGCCAGGTCGTCGTCGGCGGGCCGGCCGGCGCGGACCAGCCCGTCGCGCCACGGCCACCGGCAACCGACGCTGAAGAAGGCGCCGGAGCGGCCGGCGCCGGAGCAGCGGCCACTGACGGCGTCCACTCGAGACCGCGGGCGGCCGCGTCCATGGCCTCGTTGGCCAGCCGGTCGGCGTGCGAGTTCTGCTCGCGCGGGATGTGCCGGAACGACACGGACGGCAGTGACCGCACCAGCGCGGCCGCCTCCGCCGCGAGCTCGCGCATGTCCGGGTGCTTGACCTTCCAGCGGCCGGACATCTGCTCGACGACGAGCTTGGAGTCCATCGCCACCTCGACCGACGACGGGTCCAGCTCGCGGGCCGCTGCCAGGCCCGCCAGGAGCCCGCGGTACTCCGCGACGTTGTTGGTCGCCTTACCGATGCTCGCCGCGATCTCGCGCAGCAGCTCACCGGTCTCCGCGTCGCGGACGACCGCGCCGTAACCGGCCGGCCCGGGGTTGCCCCGCGACCCGCCGTCGGCCTCCACCCGCAGTCGGCGAGGCATGACTCAGAGACCCGACTCGGCCGTGCGCACCAGGATCCGCCGGCACTCCTCACACCGCACGACCTGCTGCGCCGGTGCGTCGCGCAGCGCGTTGAGGTCGACGGTGTTGAGCTGCAGGTGACAGCCCTCGCAGCGGCCCCGGTGCAGCGCCGCCGCGCCCACTCCCCCGGCAGACTCCCGGATCTTGTCGTAGAGACCGAGCAGGTCCGCGGGGATGGACCCCGCGAGGTCGGCGCGCTGCTTGGTCACCGACTCCGACTCGGCCTCGATCTCGGCGTACGCCGCATCGCGTCGCGCGACCGCGGACTCCATGTCCGCCTGCGCCCGGTCCCGATCGGCGACGAGCGCTGACAACCGCGACTGCACCGACTCCCGCTGCTCCATCACCTCGAGCACCTGGTCCTCGAGGTCGGCCTGCCGCCGGTGCAACGAGGCGATCTCGGACTGCAGGTTCTCCAGCTCGCGCGGCGAGGCGACCGCGCCGGCATCGAGCCGCTGCTGGTCGCGTTCCATCCGGGTGCGCACGCCGTCGACGTCGGTCTCGACCTTCGTCTGCTCTCGTCCGAGGTCGCGGTCCTCGGTCTCGGTCGCCACGATCTCGCCGCGCAGCGCGGCCAGCCGCTCTTCGAGGCCGGCGATCTGCTCGAGCTCGGGCAGGGTCCGGCGGCGGTGCGCGAGCCGGTCGAGGGAGGAGTCGAGCGACTGCAGGTCGAGCAACCGCAGCTGCGCGAAAGGATCGGCGTTCACGAGCCTCCAGACGACGGGGCGTGCAACGTCCAGGGGTCGGTCACCCGGCTGGACACGCTCGTCTCCACCGTAATGCCCGCCGCGCCCAGGCCCTCTCGCAACCGCGCGGCCGCATCGGCCAGCCACGGCCACTCGGTGGCCCAGTGCGCAGCGTCGACCAGCGCCACGCCGGTGTCGTCGTAGAGCTCCGAGGCGGGGTGGTGGCGCAGGTCGGCGGTGAGCAGCACGTCGGCACCGGCGGCCGCCGCGGCGCCGGCCAGCTCGCCACCCGCTCCCCCGCAGACCGCGACGGTCGTGACGGGACGGTCCGGCTCGCCGGCCGCCCGCAGCCCCCACACGGTCGCCGGCAGCGCCTCGGCCGCGACGTGCACGAACTCCCGCAGCGACAGCCGGTGAGGCAGCCGCCCGACCCGGCCGAGCCCTCGCCGACCGGGCGGGACGGCCAGCTCGTAGAGGTCGTAGGCCGGCTCCTCGTAGGGGTGCACGTCGAGCAGCGCACGGACGACCGCCGGCCGCAGCCGTCGGGGCAGGACCATCTCCAGCCGCACCTCGTCGACGGTCTCGACCCGCCCGACGCTGCCGATGGCCGGCCGCGCGCCGGGCTCCGGCCGGAACGTGCCGGTCCCGTCGAGGAGGTAGGCGCAGCGGCTGTAGTCGCCGAGCCGGCCCGCGCCGGCCGCCGCCAGCGCGTCAAGCAGTCGATCGGCGTCGGGGTGCGGGACGAAGACGACCAGCTTGTCGATCGGGTCGCCGGCCAGCGGCTGCAGCGGCTGCAGGTCGCCCAGTCCGAGCGCCCGGGCCAGCGCGTCGGAGACACCGGGCGCGGCGACGTCGGCGTTGGTGTGCGCCACGTGCAACGCCATTCCCGCACTCACCAGCCGGTGCACGACCCGACCCTTCGGCGTCGTGGCCGCGACCGACGACGTGCCGCGCAGGTAGAGCGGGTGGTGCGTGACGAGCAGGTCGACACCCGCGTCCACCGCCTCGTCGACGACCGACTCGACCGGGTCGACGGCGAAGAGGATGCGTCGTACGGCGGCCTCGGGGTCGCCGCAGACGAGACCGACGGCATCCCACGACTCCGCCCACGCCGGGTCGTAGAGCGACTCCAGCACGCCGACGACGTCGGCAACCGTCGCGGTCATGCGGAGGTGGCTGCCTCGCGCGCCCAGGGATAGTCGGCCTTGCCGTTGGGCGCCCGGCGGACCGCCTCGACGAGCACCACCCGCCGCGGCAGCTTGTAGTGCGCGAGATGCCCGTCGTCGCGGACGAACGACACGAGGTCGTCGGCCGAGACCGACGACCCCGGTCGCAACGACGCGACCGCGACGACCTGCTCGCCGAACCGCTCGTCCGGCAGCCCGACGACCAGGCAGTCCGCGACGTCGGGGTGGCGCTTGACCGCCTCCTCGACCTCCTCGGGGAAGACCTTCTCCCCGCCCGTGTTGATGCACTGCGAACCGCGGCCGAGCAGCCTGATGCTGCCGTCGGGCTCGACGGTGGCGTAGTCGCCGGGGAACACGTAGCGCACGCCGTCGATCTCGCGGATGGTCTGGGCGGTCTTCGCCGGGTCGCCGCGGTAGCCGAGCATCATCGCCGGCGACGCGAGCATCCCCATCTCGCCCGTGCCGGGCTGCACCTCGCGCCCGTCGTCGGTGAACACCTTCGTCGCCGGTCCCAACGTGAACGACGCGGTCTCGCTGACGTTGGCCCGGGTGGTGATGCTCGTGCCCAGGGCGCCTTCGGTGGAGCCCATCGCGTCGAGCAGCACCAGGTCGGCGTGGCGCAGCAGCCCCTGCTTCACCTCGGCGCTCCACATGACGCCGGAGGAGACCATCTGTGTCAGCGACGACAGGTCGTACGCCGTGCCGCCCGCGACCGCCTCGTCGAGCGCGTTGAGCAGGGGCCGGGCGAACGCGTCACCGACGATCACGACGCCGCGACACCGCTCCGACTCGACCAGCCGCCACGCCTCGTGCGGGTCGAACGACCGCGAGGTGGTGAGCACCACCGCCCCGCCGATCGAGTGCGCGACGAAGGCGCCCAGCCACATGCCGGTGCCGTGCATCAGCGGGCAGGCCACCAGTGTCCGCGGTACCTGGCCGGCGTCCGCCGCGGCGCGCGTCGCCACCGGCACGTCGTCGACCGATCCCCCGGCCGCGCCCACCGAGAGCGCGGCCAGCCCGAGCCACATGGCGGCGAAGTCGGCCTGGCGGTACTGCACGCCCTTCGGCATGCCGGTCGTGCCGCCCGTGTAGAGCACGTAGAGGTCGTCACCGGGCCGGTCGATGCGCGGCGCGGGCGGGCCGGCCAGCGCCTCCTTCCACGACAGCGCCCCGTCGAGGTGCGGCCCGCCGTCGTCGACCTCGATCCAGACCTTGACCTGCGGCGCGCGCTCGCGCACTGCGGCCACCCGGTCGGACAGCGACGAGTGGAAGACCACCGCCTCCGCGGCGCTGTCACCGAGCAGGTAGGCCAGCTCGTCGGCGAGGTAGCGGTAGCTGACGTTGACCGGCACGGCGCGCAACTTGAAACCGGCGTACTGCGTGACGAGGTACTCGGGCCCGTTGAACAGGTACATGCCGACCGACGCACCCGGCCCGACGCCGTGTGCCGCGAGCGTGCCGGCGAGCCGGGCGGCCTGCTCGTCGTAGTCGCCCCACGACAGCCGGGCCTCGCCCTGGACGATGGCGTCCGCGTCCGGCACCGTGTCGGCGACCGCCTCCCAGACGGTCGCGAAGTGCAGGTCGGGCATGGCAGTGGCCTCCTCGCGCGGTGTCTGCGGGAGGACGCTACTCGGCCGGCCCGTGCTCGGGCGGTGACCTGTCCCCGCCCGCCAGGTCCTCGGGCGGCGACTCCTCGGGCAGCACGGCATCCTCCGGGAGCAGCGAGTCGCGATGCTCCCGGACATGCCCCACGCCCGCGTTGACGGCAGCCACGATCGGTACGGCGAAGATCGCGCCGGGCAGCCCGGCGAGCAGCGCGCCGCCGGTCAGTGCGACTGCGATCGCGAGCGGGTGCAGCGACACGTAGCGGCCGACGACCAGCGGTTGCAGCAGGTGGGCCTCGGCCTGGTTGTCGACGATCAGCACGACGAGCACGATCAGGGCCGGCACGACCCCCTGCGTCACCAGCGTGACGAGCACGGCGAGACCGCCGAACAGCACGGCGCCGATGATCGGGATGAACGACCCGATGAAGACCAGCACCGCGAGCGGCGCGACCAGCGGGGTACCGAGCAGCAGCAGCGTGACGCCGATGACCACGCCGTGGAACAGCGCGACGATGAAGGTGCCGGCGACGTAGCCGGTCAGCGTCCGCCAGGCGCGCTCGCCGGCGCCGCGCAGGTCCTCGCGCGCCCCGCGCGGGAACAGGTCGACGACCCAGCGCCAGATGCGCTCCCCGTCGTACAGCAGGAAGAACGTGATGAAGAAGGCGAGGATCGCGCCGGTCGCGAACTCGCCAAGGGTCTTGCCCGCGGTCACCACACCGGAGGCGATCTGCGACTGGTGCGAGCGCAGGGTGTCGAGGATCTTGCCGGAGACGTTGTCGAAGTTCTTCGGGTCGATCGAGGTGTGCGCGACCATGAAGTGCCGGGTCTGATCGATGACGTGGTTGACCTGGTCGACGAGCTTCGGGTACTCCGCGCTGGCCCGGTTGATGACGAACGCCGCGATCGCCGCGATGATCAGGAAGGCGACGAGCAGCACACCGGTCGTCGCCAGGCCGCTCGGCCAGTGCTTACGCCGCAGGAACGCCACCGCCGGGTGCAGCAGTGCCGAGAGCAGCATCGCGGTGAAGAACGGCAGCACCAGCAGCTGCAGCTTCGCGATCAGCAGGAAGAGCGCGAGAAACGCGCCCGCGATGACGAGGATGCGCCAGCACCACGCGGCCGCGCCGGCAAGGAGAACCGGCACGCGGACGTCCGGCGACTCGGAAGCGCGTGCCGTCCCGGGTTCGTCGGTGGCCACGTGGTCCCAGCAGGACTCGAACCTGCGACCCCCTCGGTGTAAGCGAGGTGCTCTAGCCAGCTGAGCTATGGGACCGGCTGCAGGTGCACACGCTACCGGCGCGAGCCCTCCGCGGCGGGGACCTCAGCTTCCGGAATCGCCGCGCAACAACCGCCCGATGGCGGCGTCGACCTCGTGCTCGAGGTCCGCGCTCTCCGGCGTATGCCGTGCCGCCGTCTCCGCCGCGCCGTCGTCCCAGGCGTGCCCGCAGGCGCTGCACCGGGTCTGGCCGAGCACCCGCGACAGCCGCACCGACCCGCACGCGGGGCACGACTGCATGTCTGCGGTCCAGTCGTGCACCTGCTGGCAGTCGGGGCAGACCAGCACCTGCTCGCCCGCGCGGACGCCCCGCTTCCAGGGGCTCGGCCCCCGCACCGGGTCGGTCTGGCGTGCGCCGCAGCGGTAGCAGGGCATCGAGCACTACTTCTTGGTGCTGCGCGCCTTCGGCGTCACCAGCCGGGTGCCCGACCACTCACGACCGGCGCTGATGCTGCTGGTCTGGGTGAGCCCGGCCGTCGGCGCCGCCTCACCGATGTCACTGGGCTCGACGTGGCCGGATCGGCCCGCCTTCGGCGTCAGCAGCCAGACGACGCCGTTGTCGGCCAGCGGCGAGAGCGCGTCAACGAGCGCGTCGACCAGGTCGCCGTCACCGTCGCGCCACCAGAGCAGCACGACGTCGACGACGTCCTCGTAGTCCTCGTCGACGAAGTCGGATCCGGCGCGCTCCTCGATGGCGGCGCGCAAGTCGTCGTCGACGTCGTCGTCGTAGCCGATCTCCTGGACGATGGCGCCCGGCGTGATCCCGAGGCGGTCGGCGATGCCGTGGGTCCCTGCCGCGGGGTCCGCGGTGGCGCTCACTGTCCTGTCCCTCCAAAGCCGTAAGACGGTTGCCGGTAGTTCACTCGCTCCGGCGCGCGAGCGCAAGTGCTCTCGCCGACCGGCTTCCCGATCACGCCGGCGTGCATGATGACACCGATGAGCACGCACTACGCCGGGGTGGGCGTCAGCCGTGGCGCAGCGGCCGGCCCGGTGGTGCGGGTGGTGACCCCCGCCCCGCCGCCCCGCGAGGAGGCCGGCCAGGTCGACGTCGAGGCGGAGATCGAGCGCGCGCAGGAGGCGCTTGCCGCCGTCGCGACCGAGCTGGAAGACCTCGCGCACAAGGTCGGCGCGACCGGAGCGGTGCTGGTGGCGCAGGCGCGGATCGCCCGCGACCCGGCCTTGCTGGCAATGGTCTCGGAGTCGGTCCGGTCGCACCGGCGCGCCGGCCGCGCGATCTACGACACCCTGGCGGCCTACCGCGACATGCGCGCCGCCGACCCGTTGCGCCCGGTGCCGCCGCAGGCGGAGCTCGACGACGTGCGCGACCGGGCGGTCGCGTGGATCCTCGGCGAGCCGGCGCCGGGCATCCCCGATCCCGGCACGCCGTTCGTGCTGGTCGCCCGTGACCTGTCCCCGTCGGTGACAGCGACCCTCGACCCGCAACGCGTGCTCGCGCTGGTCACCGAGCGCGGCGGACCCACCAGCCACACGGCGGTCCTGGCGAAGACGCTCGGCATCCCGGCGGTCGTGGCCTGCGCGGGTGCCGCCGCCCTCGTCGACGGTGCGCAGGTCGTCGTCGACGGCAGCGCAGGCACGGTGACCGTCGACCCGGAACGCGAGCTCGTGACCACCGTGCACGAGCGCCGGGAGGCCGGCGCACGCCGGCGCGCGCAACCGACCGGCGGTCCGGGCCGCACCCGCGACGGCCGGCCGGTGAGGATGCTCGTCGCGGTCGGCGGCCCGGGCGACCTCGACAAGGCCAACCGGGTCGGCGCGGAGGGGGTCGGCGTCTTCCGCACCGAGTTCCTCTTCCTGGGTCGCGACGACCCGCCCACGACGGCCGAGCAGACCACCGCCTACCGGGCGGTCTTCTCGGCGTTCGCCGGCCGCCAGGTCACGGTCCGCACCCTGGACGTCGGCGCCGACAAGCCGCTCCCCTTCGTGCCGCTGGGGGACCAGACCAACCCGGCGCTCGGCGTCCGCGGGCTGCGGGTCGCCCGGCGCGACCCGCGGCTGCTCACCGACCAGCTGCGCGCGATCGCCCGCGCCGCCGCTGGAAGCGACGCGCAGGTGCGGGTGATGGCGCCGATGGTGGCGACCGCCGCCGAGGGGGCATGGTTCGCCGCGCTCGCCCACGCGGAGGGCCTCACCGAGGCCGGCGTCATGGTCGAGGTGCCGGCCGCCGCGCTGCGCGCTGCCGACCTGCTGCGAGCCGTCGACTTCCTGTCGGTCGGCACCAACGATCTCTCGCAGTACACCTTCGCCGCCGACCGCCAGGTCGGCGAGCTCGCCGACCTGCTCGACTTCTGGCAGCCGGCCTTGCTCCAGCTGATCGCAGCCGCGACCTCCGCCGGAACGGCCGTTGGTGTGCCGGTCACCGTCTGCGGAGAGGCGGCCGCCGACCCGCTCCTCGCCCCCGTGCTCGTGGGGCTCGGCGCCGAAGGCCTGTCGATGAGCCCGCGGATGCTGCCGGAGGTACGCGCCGCGATCGCCGAGCGGACGTTCGACGAGTGCCGGGCCCTGGCCGCCTCCGCGCTGGCTGCGTCCAGCCCCGAAGAGGCCCGCGCGCTCGTCGCGGCGGCCATCCGCGGCTGAATCTGCCGGCCGCCGACGTGACGCAACACCCATCGGCGTACGACGATGGAGGCATGGCGCAAGGACGCAATCGCTACTCGGTCATCACCGACGGGCTGCCCAGCCAGATCCCCGACGTGGATCCACAAGAGACGCAGGAGTGGGTCGAGTCGCTCGACGCGGTCATCGACGCCGCCGGTCCGCGGCGGGCCCGCTACCTGATGCTCAAGCTGCTCGAGCGGTCCCGCGAGCGACAGGTGGGCGTCCCGGCGCTGCGCAGCACCGACTACGTCAACACGATCCCGGCCGAGGCCGAGCCGTGGTTCCCCGGTGACGAGTACATCGAGCGGCGCATCCGTGCCTACATCCGCTGGAACGCCGCAATCATGGTCAGCCGGGCCAACATCATGCAGCCCGGCGTGGGCGGGCACATCGCGACCTACGCGTCCGCCGCCAGCCTCTACGAGGTCGGCTACAACCACTTCTTCCGCGGCAAGGACGGCGGGGAGTCCGGCGACCAGGTCTTCATCCAGGGCCACGCCTCCCCCGGCATCTACGCCCGGGCGTTCCTCGAGGGCCGGCTGACCGAGGACCAACTCGACGGGTTCCGCCAGGAGATCAGTCGCGGGGGCCTCCCGTCGTACCCCCATCCCCGGCTGATGCCGGACTTCTGGGAGTTCCCGACCGTCTCGATGGGCCTGTCACCGCTCAACGCGATCTACCAGGCGCGGTTCAACCGCTACCTGCACGACCGGCAGATCAAGGACACCAGCCGCAGCCACGTGTGGAGCTTCCTCGGCGACGGCGAGATGGACGAGCCCGAGGCGCTCGGCGCGATCGGCGTGGCTGCCCGCGAGGAGCTCGACAACCTCACGTTCGTCGTCAACTGCAACCTGCAGCGACTCGACGGGCCGGTTCGCGGCAACGGCAAGATCATCCAGGAGCTGGAGAGCTACTTCCGCGGTGCCGGCTGGCACGTCATCAAGGTCGTCTGGGGCCGCGAGTGGGACGAGCTGCTCGCCAACGACAAGGACGGCGTGCTCGTCAACGCGATGAACACCACGCCCGACGGGCAGTTCCAGCGCTACTCGGTGTCCGACGGCGGCTACATCCGCGACAACTTCTTCGGCCGCGACCCGCGGCTGCGCAAGCTCGTCGAGCACCTGTCCGACGACCAGCTGACGCGGCTGTCGCGCGGCGGCCACGACTACCGCAAGGTCTACGCCGCCTTCCGCGCCGCCCGCGACCACGTCGGCCAGCCGACCGTGATCCTCGCCCAGACCATCAAGGGATGGACGTTGGGCCCGGACTTCGAGGCCCGCAACGCGACCCACCAGATGAAGAAGCTCACCAAGAAGGAGCTCAAGACCTTCCGCGACCGGCTCTACCTCGAGATTCCCGACAAGGAGCTCGAGGGCGACCTGCCGCCCTACTACCACCCCGGCCCGGAGTCGGAGGAGATCCAGTACATGCTCGAGCGCCGCGAGGCGCTGGGCGGCTTCCTGCCCAAGCGGGTGCTGCGCGCCCGCCCGCTGCGGCTGCCCGACGACAAGGTCTACCAGCGGCTGCAGAGCGGGTCGGGCGAGCAGGAGGTCGCCACGACGATGGCGTTCGTCCGCCTGCTCAAGGACCTGATGAAGGACAAGGAGCTCGGCAAGCGGTTCGTGCCGCTGATCCCCGACGAGGCGCGCACGTTCGGCATCGACTCGCTGTTCCCGACCGCGAAGATCTACTCGCCCCACGGGCAGCGCTACGAGCCGGTCGACGCGGAGCTGCTGCTGTCCTACCGCGAGGACACCCGCGGGCAGATCCTGCACGAGGGCATCAGCGAGGCCGGTTGCATGGGGTCGTTCGCGGCCGCGGGCTCGGCCTACGCCACGCACGGCGAGCCGATGATCCCGGTCTTCGTCTTCTACTCGATGTTCGGCTTCCAGCGCACGGGCGACTTCGCGTGGTCGTGCGGCGACCAGATGGCGCGCGGTTTCCTGCTCGGCGCCACCGCAGGCCGCACGACCCTCAACGGGGAGGGGCTGCAGCACGAGGACGGGCACTCGATGCTGCTCGCGTCGACCAACCCCGCGGTCGTCGCCTACGACCCGGCGTGGGGCTTCGAGATCGCGTTCATCGTCAAGGACGCGCTGCGCCGGATGTACGGCGACGAGCCCGAGAACATCTTCTACTACCTGACCGTCTACAACGAGCCCAAGCCGCAGCCCGCCGCGCCCGAGGTCGACGGCCTGGAAGAGGGCGTCCTGCGCGGCCTCTACCGCTTCCGGCCGGCGCCGGAGGTCCGGACCCGGAACGGCCCCGCCCCGCGGGTACAGCTGCTCGCCAGCGGCACCGCGATGCACTGGGCGTTGGAGGCGCAGCACCTGCTGGCCGAGGACTGGGGCGTGGCGGCCGACGTCTGGTCGGCGACGTCATGGAACGAGCTGCGCCGCGACGCGGTCGCTTGCGACGACTGGAACCTCCTGCACCCGGGCGACGAACAACGCCGGGTGCCCTGGGTGACCCGCCAGCTCGACGGGCAGCCGGGGCCGGTCATCGCGGTGAGCGACTGGATGCGCGCGGTGCCCGACCAGATCGCGCAGTGGGTGCCAAGCGACTGGACGTCGCTCGGCACCGACGGGTTCGGCCACTCCGACACCCGACCGGCGCTACGCCGCTTCTTCCACGTCGACGGGCCGTCGATCACGCTTGCCGCGTTGAGCGAGCTGGCGCATCGCGGCGAGGCGAAGGCGGAGGTGCTGACCGAGGCGATCGAGCGTTACCAGCTCTAGCCCGCACATCGGCGACTACTCGTGGCGGTGCGCGCCGCGGATCGCGGCGATGATGATCACTGCGGCCCCGAGGATCGTGATCAGCAGGTAGGCGATCACCAGGTTGCGGACGCTGGCCTGCGGCACGCTCAGCGAGAAGCCGTGGTCGGCGTTCTGCGAGCCCGTGGTGCTGGTGCCGGGTGCACCGGCGGGCGCTCCCGTCTGGACGGCGTCCTGAGCTCCGGCAGCGGGCAGCCCGGAGGCGGGCGCGTCGGTCGACGCGGGCACGCGGGACGCCGGAGCGTCAGCGACCGGTGCACCGGCGGCCGTCGCCGTGGCCACGGCCGCCGGCCGACTGTCGGCCGACAGTGCATGCGTCGTCGTGCCGGCGAAGGGGGCGGCGACGAGGATCGCGCTGACCAGTCCGGCGGGAAGCAGCGCGGCCGGGGTGATGCGACCGGTCCGCGTGCGCAGCTCGCGGGAGTGCGGCTGTGGGCAGGGACGTGCGGGCGTGCCAGTGGGGCGGTCGATCGTCAGCGCCACCGTGGTGCCCTCCTTCGTCCTCCCCCGGCCGTGACTCGCGCCGGTCGGTCGTCCCCGCCGGCTGCGGCGCACACTTTCGGTGTGCCCTCCCTCGCCGCGTTTCTCACCTGGCGACGCGTGGCCAAGCCCACGGGTAAGAGCGCCGCCGCTTCTGGGCAGGCCCGGCGCTCCGGCGTACGCCCCCGGCCCGATCTGACCGGTCCGGCATCGTCTGATCGGACGATTTTGCCGGCGCCTTCGCCGCATTCGGCCCGGTCGGGCTACGAACGCCCCTCCGGACCGGCACGATGGACGGGTGGGCATCCTTCGCCGCGCCATCTCCGTCAGCATCTCCTCGCTCGAGGAGCACCCGAACCTGACCGAGATCCTCGGCGTCCTCGCCCAGGTGCCGCACATCACCGACGGCGACGTGGCCTCGCTGGCCCGTGCCTGGCACAACACGATCTACGTCGCCGACGCCCGTGGCCGCGCGCTCGCGCCGGAGTCGCCGCTGGTGACCGAGGTGCTCGCGGCCTTCGAGGCGGTGCAGTCGCTGTTCGCCGAGGACCTCGCCGGTGACCGGTCCTACGTCACCCTCGACCCGAAGATCACCTCGATCGCGCTGAAAGCGACCCGCGACGCCATCGCCGCGGCCTACGCCCGCCCGATCCTGACCCGCGGCGAGCACGCGGCCCTGATGCGAGCCTGGCGATCGGTCTTCCCGACGCAGAACTTCGAGGAGCCCGACCTCGGCCCGCGCGCCGCCGAGGTGAAGGCGCTGCTGACGGCGATGCCGCTGCTGGCCCAGCGCTGCCACGACGCCGACGCGGCGGCGACGTTCGAGTCGCTGCTGCGCACGGCGTGGACGATGGACGACGACATGCGCGAGACCGCCCGGCGCGAGACGTGGGCGGCAGCCGTCCTGACCTCCCGTCGCCGGGTGTGGACGCTCGTACGCCGCAGTGGCACCGAGGCGCTCGGCCGGTTCTGCCCGACCTGCCGGCACGCGCCCGCCGACGAGGACACCGCACGAGTGCTGGCCCTCTGCCTCGACGCCGCGTGCGCACTGCTCGTGGCCGACGCGGTCGACGACAACCTCACCGACGTGCTGACCATGCCGATCGAGCAGCTCGTGCCTGCTCAGCGCCCGTCGATCGACGAGCTCTGACGGCCACCTTCCCTGATCGTCGCCAGGTGTCGACGCCAGAGCGTCGTCATCCGGCCCTGCTCCCCGGGTCGCGCGTCCACGTGAGCAGGCGCTCGAGGCCCCAGGTGTTGACCACGATGTCGGGCGTCGCGCCGCACTCGACTGCGCGCGCCGCGCCGTAGGGCTGCCACTCCAGCTGGCCTGGCGCATGCGCGTCGGTGTCGACCGACAGCAGGCAGCCCATCTCGACCGCCAGGCGTAGCAGCCGCCGCGGCGGGTCCAGCCGCTCCGGCCGGCTGTTGACCTCGACCGCGACGCCGAACTGCCGGCACGCCTCGAACACGATGTCGGCCTCGAACGTGGACTCCGGCCGACCACGCCCGACGACGATCCGGCCGGTGCAGTGCCCCAGCACGTCCATGTTCGGGTTGGCGATCGCTGCGACCATCCGCGGCGTCATCTCGGCGGACGGCATCCGCAGCTTCGAGTGGACCGACGCCACGACGACGTCGAGCTCGGCGAGCAGCTCGGGCTCCTGGTCGAGCCCGCCGTCCTCGAGGATGTCGACCTCGATGCCGGTCAGCACACGGAACGGCGCAGCCGACCCCGCGGCCGCCTCCTCGGCGAACCGCTCGTTCAACGACCGCACGATGTCGATCTGCTTGCGCAACCGCTCCGGCGTCAGGCCGTTCGCGACGGTCAGCCGCGGCGAGTGGTCGGTGAGTGCGACATAGGAGTGGCCGAGGTCCCGCGCAGCGAGCACCATCTCCTCGATCGGGGAACCTCCGTCGGACCAGTCCGAGTGCATGTGCAGGTCGCCACGCAACGCCGCCCGCAACGCCGACCCGCCCTCGGCCAGCGATCCGGTCGCCGTCGACTGCAGCTTCGTGAGGTACGACGGCTCGGATCCGCCCGCTGCCTCGGTGATGACGGACGCCGTGACGGCTCCGATGCCGGCGAGCTCCTGCAACGTCTCGGACGCAATGCGTTCGTCGAGCTCTCC